>JANMNK010001013.1:0-8194 GCA_031373875.1 Pirellulaceae bacterium
CAACGCACCACCTAAACAGTCGGTCGAGCTAGCTTTATGACGATTTTGCGGGCCCCAAGATCGAGTAGCTCGCAATTTTTCTTTGTGCATCCCACCCTGATTTGTGGCGTTCGCATGTCCAACTAAGATAGTGCTTACGGCATCCGATCCGCAATTGGTTCGTTTTGATTGCTAACTGCTTGCCAGATAGATCAGAATCATTTGTACTTGGCTCCACATCATGCACTTTTGTTTCTGACCAGCGAATTTTCAACCACACGAGAACTGATTTTGGAAAACGCGATAGGAATACTTGAGGTTAATGGATTCACGCCAGCGATGGTCGCGTTGGATACTATGGAGAAATCCGCCACGATTCACGTCGTTCAAGCCGAACTGAATGACTTCTTGGGCACCGTAATCAAGATTGGTGGCAATCTTTCAGATGTGGCAACCGCAATCGCGGCGGGCAGACAAGCGGCGGAAAAATTCGGAGCCAAGCCCATCACGGCGATACTGAACAATCCTGAAAAGAGTGCGTTTGAAAAAGGCATTATGAGCGTTCAGGAGAAGAGTCCTTTACTTCAGCAAAACGTTGTCATCGGTCCCGAGCCGGAAAATGACCCTACAAAACCTAAACAACAGAGGAAACATATGAGCGATACGAAAACGATGGCGTTGGGATTTATCGAAACGCAAGGATTTACGGCTGTCTTCGAAGCGATCGATAGCGCTTGCAAAGCTGCTAATGTCGAAGTCGTAACAAAAGAGAAGCTTGGAGGAGGTTACATCACCGTAGTGATTCGTGGCGATGTGGCTGCGGTTCAAGCGGCAATCGATGTAGGAAAATCGAAAGTAGAGGGACTTGGCAAATTGATCGCGGCCCACGTTATCCCTCGACCGAGCGCAAACGTCCTAAGCTTGCTTCCCAAGTGAAAGCCGCTATTTTAAGCTTCGCAGACTTGTGGGGTGATGCATTGTTCCTTTCCAAACGTGCGCAGAATGGCGAAAGCAGATTCTGCCAGCAAAAATCAGTTTGGTAATCTATCGGAATTATTTTAGGCGGATAAACCTAGCAATTGGCGCAAGTTGTTGGCATCTTGAAACTTAGAGCCGAATGATCAATCTTGACCCAGACTACCAAATCGCTATACTCGGTTAGCTGAGTGAAACTTGGCAATCCTGGAAGGTGCGGACAGCTCCACAGGATGTACCGAAGAAAAAAGCATGCCAGTTTGTGTGCTTTGCGGTTTTTAAGGGATTTCGGGGTCAGTTCTTTATGGCCTAACGTGGCAGGGAAGTAAGTTGATTGCAGCAAGGAGGCGCGCTTTATCGCCCCCTTTTTGCGATCAAGCTAGCCCAGCCATCGGCAGGAAGGATGGTTTCAAGCAATGTCCAGCACTAAGACGGTTTTTACCACTGGAGAGGCAGCGAAAATCTGCAAGGTTAGTCAGCAGACCATCATTCGCTGCTTTGACAATGGATCTCTCAAAGGGTTTCGCGTTCCCGGCAGTCGTTTTCGACGCATTCCACGCGACCAATTATTTGCATTCATGAAGGATAACGGCATCCCAACAGATGCCTTGGAGAGCGGCAAGAAGAAAATGCTGATCGTGGATGACGATCAGGATTTGGTAGAGTTGATGTCCGATACGTTTGATCGAGACGGACGATTTGAAATCCGAACTGCTAATAACGGCTTTGACGCTGGAATGCAGGTAAAGGAATTTCGACCTGATATCGTGATCTTGGACGTAATGCTTCCGGATATCAATGGCCGTGAAGTTTGCCAACGAGTTCGAAGCGATAAGACGCTCGATTCGGTTAAGATCATTTGCATATCCGGCATGATCGAGCAAGACAAAATCGCTGATTTGCGAGCTGCTGGCGCCAATGACTTTATGCAAAAGCCATTTGGAACCGACAAGCTTCTTGAGCGAGTTTGTGACCAATTGGAAATTGATCGACCGGTAAACAGTATTTAGGCCGCTAGTATTCAGGCCTCCAGTGGTTCGTCAAACTTAAGAGTTAAGTTGCTATTTTTTGGCCGGATGTCGCGTCCGCAGAAAACTTGAGATTGCGGGCCAACCGTCCGCGCACCAACCCTAAATTTTAAGTTTGACAAACCACTAAGGACCAAGCAAATTTTCGACTTTGTTTTTGCATTGGTCCGGTGCGCGTCAGCGCATCCGGTCAAGTCGCTAACCCTCAGTCAAAATTGAAACGCTGTGCTAGCTTCCTGTCTTCCCACTTTCTTTCCATCCGAATAAATAACAATCGCCCTGAATGGCCTTCGGGGCGAATTGTCGATTCCTTCTCGTCTACGAAATAGAATGCCAACTCAACTAGTTGGTGCCATTTGCTCGACATGAAGCGTCGTTAGTCTTGGGAGTGGCGTAGTGCCAAGCGTATCGATTCGATTGCGAAACCCGGATATGGCGGACAATACCCATCAGGTTGAAGCCTCTCTTCAAATGTCGGGATTGCTTGTTACGCTCGCTCGTTGCTGGTCGTCCCCTACCGGAAACCAATCTCAACGCGATTCGAATCCAAATCAAGCTCAAGAAGAATCCTACCTGGTTCAAAAGCTGAAGGGTTTGTTTACGTCACTTGGCGATTCTAGCGAATGGTTAACGGGGCCGTTACCTACAGAATCCCAATTGGGCCAAACAGCTTGGTGGTTAAGAGAATTTCCGGAGCGCTTTCTACATAGCCCCATCGCGCATCAAGCCGAATGCATTTTGCTGGAAGAGAATCCCAGCAATCAGAATTTCTTTCGCGAGCTCGATAGTATTCAGGCACTTCGTAATGCTTGCCTGTGCATAATCGAACGCAATATATGGTATGACCGATTTGGTTTAGCGACAGAAAATGAGTCTCGACGGCAGGTCTACAATTTGGCTTATGGGCTGTCCCACGAAATAAACAACCCATTGGCAAACATATCAGCGAGGGCAGAACAGCTAATATCCCGTACGACTAATGCCGCCGATCGCAAATCCCTTGCAATCATTGTCGACCAAGCGATGCGGGCTCATGAGATGCTGGCTGAAATGATGTTGGCCGTTCAACCCCCAACCATGAATTGCATGGCTCATGACCTTAAGGAAGTTACGCGAAAAACGGTCGCGTCATTTGCAGATAGAGCCGATTCGGCGCAAGTGGGATTGGATTGCCAATTGCCCGACGGCAATCTCAAAATCACCTGTGACTCAACAAGCTTGACCGAAGCTATCGCAGCGGCGATTCGCAATTCGTTGGAAGCCGCACGCACGGGAGACCTCATACAAGTCATTCTTGAATTGGTGCCGGATTCCGAGCGACCATCATCGCGGGAAATAAGACTAGCAGTCATCGATAACGGACCTGGCATGAGTCCGACCGCACTTCAGCGAGTTTGGGACCTCTACTATTCAGGCCGAGAAGCAGGCAGAGGATTGGGCCTTGGACTTGCCAAACTGAGAAGAAACATCGAAGCGCACGGCGGTCGCGTTTGGATTACTTCCGTTCCAGGCGGAGGAACTACTGTTGAAATGCGTCTGCCGCCCAAAGTGTGACTTGCTCCTCGATTACTGCGGCTACTGAAAGCCGATAACAACTGTAATCCGAAGAAGCGTTTTGCCTTGTGCTGGGGGATGCGGCCGACGGTAATCGCCGAGCTATTTAAGATTCGTGACGGGAATGCCGTCTAAGTACAAAGACAATATCTGGCTTTGCACTTTGATTGCTCGAATGAGAGTCCAAAGATGATCGGGCGAAAATTCGCAAGGGTCGCTGCTCGCAAGCGTATCTAACTCTTCGGCCACTGCCGCATGTTGATCCATGGACGCCCGAATTCTGTTCTCAATCTCAAGGTATTGACGTTCGAATTCGTCGCGATTGTGCAATTCGTCAAGGTTTGCATTGCTCAGCGCAAGCAACATGGCCATGCGAGCCACAGTTGACGGGTTCGCATCTGGTTGGAATCGCTCGATTTCTGCCACGAGTTCGCAAAGTCGCATTCGTTTAGCCCCTGATGAAATGACGTTCGTAAAAAACTACGTCATGCTGGCTTTCAACACATCCGTTCATCTCGATTTTCCGCTTATTTGGCGAGAATCCTCCTTGCGCAACGAGGAGAGGGGGGAACGAATATAGCAATTATGCCAGGGATGATGTTCGACTTTCGTCCGATAACACCGGCGTTGGCATCCCCAACAGAGAAAACTGCCCTGAGAAATACCATTAACGACTTGATCTGTGTTCTCAATCGGTGTTCTGAAACGAAGACCCTGAAACCGTTCGACTCGCGGAATTGTCTGCCACCTAGAGCAGGTTTTCAATCTCCCTTTCGATCGATGTCGGCGTAACCAAAGCACCAAAACGCTTCACAACGTTTCCGCTTCGATCAACTAAGAACTTAGTAAAATTCCAGCCGATCCGCTGAACACCCAACAAGCCAGGCTGACTTGACTTAAGGAATTCGTACAACGGGTTTGCGTCTTTTCCATTCACATCCACTTTGGAAAACATCGGAAATGTGACATCGTATTTTAAAGAGCAGAACGACTTGATCTCCGATTCGTCTCCGGGCTCTTGCCCAGCAAACTGATTGCAAGGGAATCCGAGCACGACGAGTCCACGCTCTGAATACTTGCGATATAGCAATTCCAAGCCGGCGTATTGCCCGGTAAATCCACAATGACTGGCAACGTTTACAATCAAGAGAACTTTCCCGCGATATTCGGCGAACGTTTTTTCTTGACCATCGATGGTTTTTATCGTGTACTCATAAACGCTCATTTTCGGAATTCTTTCTAGGTTGAGTTCAACGACTTTTAGGGAATGCGATCGATTAAATCGGTGTAGTAGATTTAGAAAAATGAAGGATCGCTATTTTGCGGGAGAAGACTCGACACTCGCGAAAATTTTGGCGGACGACAATTCATCCAGCAATTGGTGAACGCTTCGGTACCACCAAGCCGCAAGCAAAAAACCGACACGACCAACAGAATAGGATGGTCAAATTGTAGACCTAAAGTCAAAAGCCCGAAGCCTCCAATCAGGCTCAAAACATTAATCGAATAATCGCGGCTCCATTTATCCTGCACGAAAACTAAGTCTAATTTAGCGAAGGATCTCAGGACTATTTCCGTTCGATTGCTTGCCTACAACGCGCGAGGTAATGGTTGCTTATCCGTTGCTTGTCGACGCTCTGATCAAGCTTTTGTTGACACGGGCTCGCTGAAATTTACAAATCGCATGATAAAGGCCTCGACCGCGAAACGACCTTTGGCTTCTTGGGAATGGGATCCTTTGAGTTCCAATTCCAATTCGCCCAGCCACTTGTGAAGTCGCATGGCACGGATCTTTCCCATTCGTTTGAGCTGACTTTCAGCCTTTTCGAGTTCAAATCGACGGAACCCAGACTTTTCAAGAATAGCCCCGTAGTTGCTCATCCGGTGCCCGGCGCGCTCAGCTTGAGATATTAGCGCGGCAGCGATACCAAATCTTCTGAGCGACCAAGAAATAGCGCCCATCATCGCCAGGGGATGTTCCCCGGACGTGAACAAGCGATCTAAGTGTTCGATCGCGGGACCAATATTGCCGAAAGCAATCTCATCGGCGATTTGAAAAGCAGTATGCGTTCTCCACCCACCCACAAGCTCCTGCACGTGGTCGAGAGAGACACGTCCGTCCTTGCCAGCAAACAATGCCAATTTGGAAAGTTCGCAATCCAACAAACCGATTTGATTCCCGACGCGGTCTAACATGAACGAAGCTTGCGAATTCGTCAGTTCAAAACCATGACTTGCTTTCGCCCATGCAACGAGCCATTTCATAATCCTCTTTTGCTCAGGTGCATTGCAGTCAATGAGTAGCCCCGATGCCGCAACCGACTTGTACAGTCGCGTCGTCTTTGGAAAACTGTTAACTTCCAATACCAACATTGCATCTGCTGGAGCATGACCAAGCCACCGTTCTAGCGCTGGTCGATTTTTAGTAACGAATTCGTCGGCGTTCCGGACAATCGCAATGCGATGGTGACCCGCGTCGAAGAGCGACAAGGTTGCCAACTCATCATGGACATCTCGCCACTCAGCTTCCTCGCCATCGAATTTTTTTGTCGCATCAAAATCGACGCCGCTGAGTTCGATTAACCGTTGCGTACAACGTTGACGCAAAAATCCTTCTGTGCCCGCGATTGCCACACAAAAAGGAATATTCTTGAGCTTCTCAGATTCCAAGAATTCGAAAGCATGAACGACGGCTTCGGGCATTATATTGATCAATCTACATTGCCGACAAAATATGATCTTCGCGATGCCACCCAATATAGCAAACCAGCTTGCTTTCTTCAGGACGATCCGCTGAAATATCACGAGTTCGATCATGTCCGAGCTTTTTTAGGCAAGCCCTAATAGTCTCGCGTCATGCGAATGCTCCCTATCTTGAGCCATCATCTAACCTCGCATCGTTCGTTTTTATAGAAATCGCAGTTACCATGCAACGGCTTGAAGTCATCTTCCGCGGTCGCGTCCAAGGCGTAGGTTTTCGATACTCAACCCGAGATATTGCAAAAAATTATTCCGTTACTGGATTCGTTCGAAACGAGCCCAACGGGACGGTTTTCTTGACAGCAGAAGGGGAGCGAACCACGTTAGAAGAGTTTTTAGAATCCATTCTGGAACGAATGCGAGATTTTATTCACGACCACACTGTTGAGTGGTCGCCCGCAACTAACCGCTGGTCACAGTTCCAAATAGAACTTTGAGACGCAGAATTTTGAGACGCAGTATTTCGACGAGGGATTACCAACAGCGGGTGCTCGGTTCCGAGGTCATGGTTCCGGTTAAAGCTTTACAACCATGCACTGAGTCGTCGGTTGTTCGATGACGGATTCGGGCTTGTCCGCGAAAAATTCGTCAAATGCCTTTTCTACCCCCGACAACAATCCATAGTCGTGAGACAAGATAATACCGCCGGGCAACATTCTCGGATAAAAATACTCGAGGCAGGCAACGGTTCCATCGTACAAGTCGACATCGAAATGGGCAAAGGTATATTTCGCCTCTGGAATCCCCTTGGTCGACTCCGGAAAAATTCCTTTGTGGAAATGCAAATTATTGTACGGTGACAGATATTCCTGAACGGATTCGAGACTGCAACGATATTGATTCTGCCGATGAACGCCTGGATCATTGTCCGATGCTGGTGGAAGCCCTTCAAATGTATCGAACAAGTGGAAATTTTTGTCTCCCTTGGCCTCGGCAATCAATTTGGCGGAGGCACCTTTGTAGACGCCTACTTCGACAAAGTCACCCGGTCGTTTCGCTTGCGAGCGAGCCGCCGAATAAACGAGGAACGCTTCAAAGGCGGAGAGCAGGGACCGCTTGTCTTGATGTACGCTCCATAGCAACTTGACAACATCGGGTTTCTTGCGCGCCTGCAGTGCGGAAAATTGCAGTCGCGACCAAAGCCGTAACGAAGCGTGCTCAAGGCTACCGCCACCTAGAGATTGAACCCATTTGTTTTTAAGCCACATGATTTCTCGTTCTACTTCTCAGTTTGAAGTGTTTTTGCCTATCATAATTGCTCATGTATCAAAATCCAAATCACCAAAGCAACACTTCAACGATTGTATTCTTGAAAGAGCCAAAGCAGCCTTAAAGCGGACTTCGATCGCCTGGTATTATTCGGATTCAACTCAGGCATTTAATCCTTACTTGATCGTCGGCCGGACCCATTTCCTGTTTCCTACGAGTCACGATTTGTATTTGACGATGATCGTGTGAATGCTGCCCTTTGGATGACTTTCTGCAGCCAAAAGTGTTATGGAATTGCCAATATCGCATTTTATGAAACACTTCTACCAAGAAATTCGATACGATACGAATTATGTTCGTTACGGCGAACTCATCCAATTTCGATTCGCCTGCGTTCGCACTTTTCCCCTAATTTCAGGAGTGTAATGATGTCCAAGTACCCGTTTTGTTTGCCTATATTTTTGCTTTCGCTGATCTACTGCGGCACGTTGCAAATCGCGATCGGCCAGGACAATGAAAAAGGTGGTGCAGTCGAAGAAGTCGACGTTGAAGAATTGATGGCCAAGGGTCGCGAGTACATTCAAGAGGAAGATTACAAGTCGGCAGCAAAAGAATTTCAAAAGGCAGTCGATGAAGATCCAGAATTTGGAACGGCCTGGCAACTCCTTGGTTATTCGTTGCACCTCAGT
>JANMNK010001017.1:0-12745 GCA_031373875.1 Pirellulaceae bacterium
ACTAGGTAAAATTTTTCCTCAAAGACCGCGATGACGTGAATGCAGCATTTCAACCTCGTTTTGGATTCGCCGAAACGCTGTACAGGTGCATTTGCACTTTTCAACGCAGAGTTTTCAAGTCACTTAAAATATTTATCGACAGGAAAAATCAGCCGCCAACAAGTAGATTTTGTCCCATGAATTTGGACTTCACTCGAAAAGCGTTTGCTAGCAAAAATGTTGCGATGAAGTCGAACAATTTACTCAGTCACGGCAACACTGATTGGATTACGAGAACTGTGGCAATCAGATGAATTGGCGAAGATAGTGAGGTTGTGCACAGGAAAACGAAAGCATTCCATTCCTTAGCTACGTTCCGTCGAAATTAACAATTGCCGCAATCGCAATGTTCGATTCTTTGAGACCCCACACATGCCGCTGTTTTCGTCAACCGCAGTTCAAAATCAGTTCCTGCAAATGCTGGCAGACAGGGGTGTCGTTTCGTCCGAAGGGATTCGGGAGACGCTACTCATCCGCGATGGCTTTTTTTGCGGCCGCAAATTTAGTCTCGAGGGATATTCGCTCGTTTGGTTTGTCGAAGAAGACCAAATCAAAGTCTTCGATAAAGAGAACGCCTTGATCCTTTCTACTCCGACATCAGCTTTCGTGTCCCTCGAGCAACGCCGCGCCGCTTAGCCCGTGTCGCACAATTTCCTGGCTAAACGTAAGCTTGATAAAGGAAATGACTCGGACCACCGTGATTGCCGCTACACCAATCACCAAGCTTGCCACTACGCCCGTGATGTCGTGCGATGTAAAAAAGAATGCGACCACGATAGTCAACGCTGTCCCAAAAATCGCCGTAGCCAAGTTCCATTGCGGTCGATCGAGAATTCTTAACCCCACGGACAGCGTGTAGTTGGCTCCTTGAGCGATCATCATCAAGCCGAGCAAACCCACCTCAAACGATCGGCCCTGACCAAGCTTGCCGAAAAAAAGCACGGCCAGCCAACCGCCCAATACCCACATGGCAAGCGAAAATATCCCCATAATCGCGACGACGAAAGCCACATACTTCCAAGTAGCCGCGGCAACCGCTCTGCGTGATCCGCTCGAGTAAATTTTTGCAACGCGCGGAGTCATGATCGAGGTAACGGCCAGCAAGAACGGATTAATAAGCATGACAACGCTGACGCATGCCGCAAAAATTCCGGTAGAGGTCGCGCTATCGTTGGTCAATGTCAGATACCAATGCCCAAAATACATTTGCACCACACTCACCATGTTCTCGCCAAAGATCCATCTGCCAAACTTTGCATGCTCGATATAATCCTGCTTCTGATTTTCCATATCATGGCTGATTTCGGCTCTCTCAAGCCACCACCACAACGCAGTGCTCACCGCACAAGCAATACCGGTGAGAACAAATGCGCTGATTGCAGATAAAGGCCGCTGCGTCATCAACAGCGCTAAACCGCCAAGCTGTACAGCAGCAACCAAGCCATCCAAAATGCACGCCATGCCGGTTCGAGAATGCGCAAACTGAAGCCGGCGAGCAAACTCGCGAAGCAAAACCAAAGGCAGCGCGCATGCCACCGCAACAACGACAGCAAGCAACCCGGGTACAGTTGGGATTAATCTTGCAAGCAAGGCGACGAATAATAGTAAGCTTGAGAGCACTGCCGACAACTGGAGAGTCGTCCTTAGAGCAAACCCCTGGTAAGCCGCATGTCGCTCTTGCTCTTTTCGCGGAAGAAAAACCGTATACGGGGTTGTCACGAAAGCTTCGTGAATGCCTACGATCAATACTAAGACACCAAAACCAAGCGAGTAGAGCCCCAACTCTTCTTCCGAACCAAACCTACCGATCATGACTGCGGTCAGAAACCGAGCGCCACTCATGATGGCTTGGTCGGCCATTGCCCAAATCATGGGGACCGATATGGAGCTTGGTTTGGAATTCATGCGGGATTTTGTAGCAAAGTTGGCAGCAGACTTTCAAAACTGGGACTTGATTTAGTCTAATTGCCAAATCACACCGAACCAAAGCGAGCAGTCACTGTTCAGGCCACATTTATCGCTAAATTGCATGATTCGACCGCACGAAAACCTAGGACAGTCGATGTAATGCGCGCGACCGCCAAATTCGAATGGTCTGAGTTGGATGTCAACGCAGCAAACGGCAGCGACAAAACAGGCTGCGGTGTGGCCAGCAATCGCTATTCGATCTCAAGAGCATCACGAATTTTTTGAAGGTAGTCCGGCATGACGACCGTCGCTTGCGCACTGCTCGCAACATTCGCAAACCCCAGTTCATGCTTTCCAAGCCGGTGAATCGTTTGCTTCGTAGTTCCAGACCCAAGTTCGAAATCGCGATCCAGTTCTTCTTGTGTAAACCAAAGCTGAATTGTGGTCACATCCTTCTTCAGATTGCTACCAGCATGCGACACAATGATCGTCTCACCGGATAGCGTCGTGGTCCAATGTTTATCATTGGGAAAACTTTTTTGGATTGCCATCAATATTTTTTTCAGAGCCTCGACTTGGCCTTCGCCAAGTTGCATTTCAACCGTATTGGATTCGGGAATATCGGACGCTCGACATCGAACTCGATAAGCGCTTGGCTCGGATAGTAAATAGAGTTTCGAAATATCGACGTTTTCAAATAGGACGCGAGTTTCCCCCGACTCTATTTTTTCTTCTCGACCGCTAGTCTGAAATGAGCCCCCCACATACAAATCCAATTCGCCATTCGAACGCTGCACTTCTAAGACGCGAAAAGCTGCGGAACGCTGAGGGTCGAATGGCCGCGTTGACGCCGAGACGTTTTTCACTTCATATTTCATGAGAACCGGCTGCCCAACAATCGGATTCTCCGTTTGCAATGTCAGTCTCGTTTTTAAGCCATTGACCTCTATTCCCCAGCCTTCGTCGTCCGACGATTTTCCTGAAGGCGGCACTACGCCAGGAAAGCTATAGGAAGTCTGGAGCGCAAACGATTGAGGAACCTGCGATTTGGTCAGCGGAGTCTCCAAGCGACTTTTCAATTCTGCCGCCAAGCGACGGGTGTCGTAGTGTCGCTCCAATACCATGCCAATCGTAGCAGGCGTATTGGCGTCCACGTCAATCCGAAATCGGACAGCTTGATGTGGTCGAACTTTTTCATTCGCCCCCGCTCCGGTTTGCGATGCCAAGCGAACGGAGAGAGCTTCGTTAGCCACGGTCGAATTACACTGCAGTCCGATGCTGTCTCCTTCGACACTACAAGTCACTTCAAGTGAATTGTCCGCCTCAGCCGAGCGGACTATAGCACGAACGACTCCGAGCGAATCAAGCAATACCAGTCGATCGCATGTCACCGAAGCGGAACTATTTTCAGGACTGTTTTGAATCTCCACTTTCGCGCCAAAAAACTCCACGTGCAGAGGGATGCCGCCGACCAAATTGAGCCGAACATCCGATACGACCAATTGCGTGTTCGTCGGGTTCTTAACCTCCGTGACGGAATTCGATTCCACAATTTTCAGTTCATCCATCACGCGTCCAGGAAGCCCGCCTTCGGGTGGTTTGGCCGAATCGAGCAAAGACTGCAGTCGACTGGCGGACCGCTCGAGAATTGAATTTTTCAGTTGCGCGATGCGCACGACTTCATTTTGTGAGATCACCGGCTCGATGGATATGACGGCTTTAGTCGTTTCGCTTGTCGCTGCTGGTTCTTCGGACAATGCAGAAACCAACAATTCGCCCGTCGAAAAATCGTGATATTCGAATTTAGTCGCATCATCGATGGCTCCCTGCGGACGAAGCTCCACTGCGATGGAGGCCTTTCCGGCTCGCTCAATTCGCACTATGGAAATTGTCTCCCAAATTGGCTTAGTTTTGCCCCACTCCAACGTCCAAATTGCTTCATTCGTCTCGGGGTCCAGCACGACAACGTCGTAAAATAACGTTAGATATATCTTCTTACCTTCAAATTCAACCGGATCGTCGACCGGCACTTCCGCACCACCAAGTTTTATCCAGCCTGTTGAAGCCCTTTCGGCCAAGTTGTATCGCTTGGTTGCAATCGACTCAATAACTCGAAGGGGTTGTGTGGACTCCGTTGACTCAAGCGACTGATCGGTCGGAGGCATTGGCACTAACGGTGACACCAAGTCGGATTGCTTAGTAATAGTTTGCTGGGCAATACCGAACGTCGGTGACGAACTCATTACAGCGACCAGTAAGAGCACGGGATAATGCGTTATTGCTAAGCTTGAACAGCGTTGCAAGTCGAACGTTTTTCGCCAACACCTGCGTAGTTCTTGAACGCTCATTTTTTCTGCTCTCCAATTTTTTGGGCTCATTACTACTCACGAACCAGTCGTGTAACAACTCCCAGTTCAGTTGCGTCAGGCAATTCATAATCATGCTGGACGCGCATCGCCGTTGCCTTGGACATCCAACGAACCGCAAAGCAATTACTTCGTGCATCATAGACAAATCGAGGTGGTTTGATTCGAAGCAGTTGGCGGAATTGGATTCGTTTTACAAGTTTTTCACTTCACAACGTTGAGCCTTTATTGGGATATCTCCGGGCTCGACCGATTGGCAATCTCAGCAAAAAATCGCTTTTTAGATTGCGCGGACGATAGTCATTGCTTCCGAATCGACTGCATTTGCTTCTCATCTAGCCAATTTTTATCGGCTTGATCTGACTGAATCGCGTCACTTAGCAAGTTTCTTCCCGTTTCCGTTCGCAACAATGCTTTAATTGCCAGGCCTCGATTGCCGACAGCTAATTTCCCGAGATTGGCGACCAAGATTTCGCTCGCACGAGCGTCTTCTATGTCGCCAAGTCCACTCACTGCTCCCATCTGTAGCTCCTCGTTTTCTCGCTGCTCGAGATATTGTCTCAAAAGCGAAATGCGCTGCTCCGTCGGATTCATTGCGATCATTCGAAGAGCATCGTACCGTGTACCACTCGGGACCTTTGGATCCATGCACATCGACATCGCCGACTGCAACGCAGCCTTCCAACGTTCCATCAGAAAATTATTTGACTTTAGGACTTCCTCGATTCGCGTCTTAGGCCATATGCCTTCCAAGCTCAGACCATTGATCAATCCGCCACCAATCACGACCGATTGCCAGTCCTGCAATGGCTGTCCAGAATTCGGCAGCCCAACTTCGAGCAGACCTTTTATTTCATTGGGTTTGTTTTCTCGCGATGCACGAATGGCTACGCGCCAAATCCAAGGGATCCGCCGATACTCGTCGTCTTTACTACTGATTCCCGCGGTCATCGAACGGATCAAATTTGGCCGGTTCTCGGACAATGTACCGATGAATGCTTCTCGTTGACTTGACGGAACCGCTTCGTCCAACACGTATCTTGCAATGTCGTCCGCAGTCTTCAGATTTGTAGGCATCGAATCAACGACCATTTTGATCGGGTGACCTGCTTGCACGAAGTAAACGGCCCGCAAATCAAAGACAGCGCTAGCTGGAGCCCCAACCGGTCTGACTACAACCGTTCGACCAGCCTTCGTCAATTTCAAGTTACCCACCTTGATCTGTCTGTATTCGCTCCACCCTCCGGTCCCAACCACTACGCCTCGCAACCGCTCGCCACTCACGTCAATCTCAAACTGATATCCTGCCGAGCTACTGTCGCAGGCATAGTCAACATAAACTTCGCATTCACTCAGCGAGCCTGGATCAATTTGCCAAGCCACATAATCATCCGCCCCGTGCCAGTAACCGATATTGCCAAACGGTTTCTCGAAGACGATGTCTCCTCCCCGAATTTCCGCTTGCCTAGCCAATAGAGCCAGTTGCCCGTCTTGTGCAGTAACCTTGGCGGGTTGGTTTCCTTCGAAGATTTTGTATGGAATGGGAACACTTTTAAGGTAAGCAAAAATGTCGGCGAAATCCTGTGGGGAAATGTCCTTTTCAATTCCTTCCGGCATCAAGGATTTCCCACTGGTTTTCAATGACTCAAGCTCAGAACGCAGGACAGTTACTTCCTTGTTCTCCTGCCCCCGAAAGACGATTGCGTTCGACGATTCTTGCGCGAGTAGTCCGTTGACAATACGACCATCTTTCGTCAATCCAACGTATTGAGCATAACGCGAATCCACATTGCGATTTGGATCCAACACTTCGGTCAAGAGAAACTGAATCGACTTGCCCGCAGCCATATCCAAGTCGGGTCCAACTGCGTATCCTTGCTCACGAAGCCGATGGCAAACCGAGCAACGTTTCTCGAACAATAATTTCCCTTGCTCAAGATCACCGGCTTTGTCTGCAACGGAAGAAAATTGCTCAACAATTGCCATGCGTGAATTGGAATCATCTTGGGACCAAAGTTGCCGAACCCTCTGCTGCCAGTTTGAATCCTCGCGCGAGGCAAGTTGATCTCTTTGGGTTGTGTTCAAGGCACTGGCTGCAAACTCCTTCGACTCCATGCTACGAACGAGAGTTTCCTGCCAAATCGGTCGAGCTAAAATCATATCGATGGCTCCCGCCTGAACCGACGGCGACAATCCATCCCAGTCAGCCAGGACTCGCTCCGCAATCGTCGAATCATTCAGCGCAGTCAATCTAGCTAGGGCCGCTGCTGACAATTCGGAGGAGTGCTGTGGTCGTAACAGATTGATCAAGATCTCTATGTCTACGTTTCGATTTGATTCAGACAATCCAAGTACGGTTATCGCTACGAGACGAACGCGTTCAGCTTCGTCATCATCTTTGGCCAGCGACGAAGCACGACTCAGAAACTTGCCGAATGCATTTGACCACTCTGGATTAACGTTGCCTTGAACCACATTCCTCGAAGAGACGAGACGACAAGCCATGGAAAACTGCCACGGCAGCACTTCATCGGTCCGAATAGACTCCGCAAGCAACCTCTGCAACTTTTCTGTCTTCCCCGTCGAAGCCGCCGTTCGAAAAACCAGTTCGCCAAACCGGACAAAGGCCGCTGACTCGCATGCTGCTGGCCATTCCGCCGCAACCGCATCGACCAAGGACTCAACATTCGACTCATTAACACTGCTCAAGGCAGCCGTAATCAAAACTGTGTCGTCCCAATCTTTGGATACAAGATCAAATAAAGCTTGCCCAGCCTGCGAATTGCGGTATTCACCCAGAGTACACGCCAATTGCAAGCGAACTTGAGCGTCTCGGTCATCGACCATTTTGATTAATCGTTCAATCAAACCTTCCTTCGTTCCGTCTACTAACATCGGTTCGCACAGCCGAATAGCTTGACGGCGAACGCCTGGATGATTGTCGGCCAATCCCATCATCAGCGTAGCGTTGTCCAACAATCTCAATTCAGCCAACAAACAGAGTGCCGTCAATCGCGTCTCACTGCGCTTCGAATCCATCAAATTCTTTAAGAGATCTGCCAACAAAGCTCTCTCTTTTGTGCTGACAACGCGCTGTCTGAAATCTTTCGCCGCAGTTAGGGAATCGCATCGGAAACGAATGAGCTGGGAAACCATATCGCGTTGCCAACCGTTATCGCAATTTAGGAATTTTGGCAGCTCGTTAAGTGACCGCGTTTCAAAATTCTGAAAGTCGCGAGGGCTCCAATCACTCGGAACAACTCGATAAATTCGCCCTAGACGATTTCCGGCACGTTCATCGAGTTTGGCCAAGTCCTCGGGTGGAATCCAGCGAGGGTGCTCGATGATGAATCGACACATATCGACGATCCACAACGCACCTTCTGGCCCCGTTTTCATTTGAACGGGCCGAAACCAGTTATCCGTGGATGCAGCGAACTCGCGATCGATCTCCGCGGAACTTCGATAACCACCAAAAGAACTTTTCTCTGACTCCAGCCGCATTCGATGAACAAGCAAATTGACTGGCTCGCATGTGAAAAGATTGCCTTGATACTCTGCTCCCAACAGCACATCGCGATAGACACCGATCCCACAAGCAGCCGTGGTTTGTCCAGGAGTTCCTGAGAGCTTGAATCGCTGGGCAGACGCATTTGCAGGAAACAACTGCTGACCTTTTTCGTGACGCGGCAAGTGAACCGAAGTCACCAACGGCGCGACATGGGGATTGCGTTTTAAATAATGATCCGCGATAGGATAGTGTCGTCCTAAATCGCTATTATCGCAACCAAACCAATTCCCCCAATCGTCGCGCACTCGGCCCTGTTGCGTGCGCCCGGTGGCTGGTTCGATCAATCCCGTATCGGGTTGAATCCGAAAATCGCGATCACCTAATTTAAAGACTTCACCGGTAATTGTCGATGTGATTCGTCCTCCGAACAGCCCGCAGGAGCCGTATAACCAACCGTCGAGCCCATACTCCAAACTGTTCACTCGCGCTTGGTAATTGTCTGTACCAAAGCCCGTATACAGTACCCTCTGTTCATCAGCCCGATCATCGCGATCTCGATCTGGCATATAAAAAATCGACGGTGCAGCGCAAACCAAAACACCATCGCGCCAAACCGTGATGCCCGTGGGAAATGGCAGCCCTTCAGCAAAAATCGTCGAGGTATCAAAACGCCCGTCTCCGTCGTTATCTCGCAAAACCCGAATGCGACCACCGGGTTCGAAATTGCCTGTTTCACCAGAAGGGTAATCATTCATTTCCGCGACCCAAAGCCGACCATCGGGCCCAAAATCGATTGCGACCGGATCCACTACCAGGGGCTCAGCAACAGCCAAATCCACCCGCAAACCCGGTGGCACTTGTATGGCTAATGCAGCCTGTTGGGCAGATAAAGGTAATGACGCATTGGTTTTACTTGGATCGAAATCGCGCCGAAAGTCCGTTCCTAGGTGTCGCTGAACTCCGTCATAAATCTTCTCCTCAAGCCCTTCGCCATACGACGTCGGTATGCCGTAATAGGTCATCGCCCCGCCGCCTTCGTAACCTCCTTCGCGAAGAATTCGCTCCGAAGGAACATATCCCGGCGAATCATTCGAATAGGCATTAACGAATAGCCGGCCGTTATCGAACTCTTTTTTGATTCGCAGCGCATAATCGACGACCACTTCACCCGGCAAAAAGACCATCGCCAAACTCGTTCCGAAAGTCCATGTTTGGATTTCATACGAAACACTCTGCATCAACTGCTCGCCGCGATCCAGCTTGGCGATTTGGTAGCGAGCATGATAACCGACAGCATTGTCTTGCTTGGCCCGTTCTTCCCATTCCTGCCGAGTCGGCAGTTCTTGTAACGGCAGTTCAATCGTCTCACGAGTCGAGCGAATTTTGCCATTTACCGGCTGCAAAAAACCCGACATCATCCGTACGACTTCGGTTGCAATTTCAGCACCTTGTAAAGCTGCTATATCGCCACGGTCCCCCGTAACGCCGGAACTCGGATTCGCGTCCGCTCCACAGCCAATCGCCACCATCGCCATCGTGCCCGGAAACTGCCGTTCGATCGCTTCATGCGCGTACCCGGCCCAGTCGCCGCTGATCTTATTGTCCGACAACGTCACGCAGTGGCAAGCGTAATTAACAAGAATGGCCACAGGTCGAGCGTCCTGAGGAAAACAGTCTCGTACAACAAGTAAGGGCAAGTCATGATCAACCGGCCCGCCCACATTGCGACGATTTGCTGCAAAACTAACTTTACCGACGCCGAATTCCATCGTACAACGCCGCATGTCCGCGATAGCTTGCTGAACGAGAACGACTAACTCTGCAATCAACCAGTCTGTGTATAGGTCGATGTGGGCTTGATGGTCCTCCGGAATTGGCACACCGAACAACGTTGGACATACGCCGCGCAACATCGGGGCCGTATGCGTATGACTGGCGGAAATAACAAACCGATCAAGATGAACGCCTTCCTTGGCAAGCTGTTTTGCGATGGCCTCGCGTATCGAAGTCGATATCCCGAGATTATCGATCGTCACCAGGACCGTGGGCCTGTGCTCCTCGTCGGCGATGGCAATAGCTTTTGCAAAGATCGACTGGCGTACTCCCTCGGATTCCAACCGGCGACCACCAAACCCGCTCAAGCGAATCGGGTAATCCGGCGTGATGTCCCTCTGCGAAATTCCGATCAAATATACTTCCGAAGCGACCGTCACAGCTTGCCCTAGGGCGACACCGTTGCCGAGGGAAATCGATAGCCATGCAATCAAAAGACAGACAGCAGGTAGCTGACGTTTCATCAAACTTCACTCCGTTCAAAAATATCGATAACGCGCAGGCAATGAATGAGACGCAGTCACAAAATTGAACCGCTAAGTCGGAATGATCGGTTCCAAAATGGGCGGTTGAAGCACGGGATTTGGCGGGTGCTCTTTTCGAACTCGATAAAGTGCAAAAACGGCTAGCCCAACTGCGATTATCAAACCAATACCGAACAGCGGTCTCACCGCGATCCATGCGATCGCTATCGTTGTCGACGATATAATAAACGCCAAAAGCACGCTGACGATAAAGACCAGTCCTCCTGTCAAATCGCCAACGATCGGGATAAACGAAGCGATCTTTCGGATCGGCCCGAGAATCATCATGAACCCAAGCCAACAGACAACGTACCCGACTCCTCGAAGAACAAATGCCATTACGGTATTCTCCGTCCGCAGTTTGTCGATAACTTCGGCGGCCGTAAATGTTCCTGAATAGAGACGCTCGATCGGTTCGCCATTGGAAGTCTTGTACGCCATGAACCTGCTGCTAACTTGCTTGGCGATCAAGCTGACTTCACCAGGGGCGATTTTCTCAAAGTGAATGCGATGATCGCCCACTTGCGGAGAAGCCGGATTTACGTGGCCTTGCTCGTTCCAATAAGCGTACTTGCCCTCGAATCGAAACCTGGACCTATCTTCTTCACGGACCATGTCCGCAAAACGCGCCGAGTCAAATTCGATGCCGACCCACGGACGCATCTCACGTTTCATCGATTCCGACAATTCATACGCTCCCACTTCGACACGCTTGGCAACAATATCAAGCGACTCAAACTGAAGCTTTGGGTTTACATGACCCGAGGTATCGTGAAATCGATTGCTGTCGATTCGCCCATCCGACCAAGTGCGAGAGTAAGAATAGGTTGTTCGATTATTGTTATTATGCGATTCTTCTTTCCATTGGTACATTTCGACTCGGCGAGCCAAACGAACGGCGTTTGTTTCGATGCCAAACTTTTCGTCTCGCAACACCTCGTCGGTCCCGGCAAACCCCGTGAGATGCACCAATTTGCTATCCAATTGCTTGTCGACAGTACGAATATCGGAAATCGTCTGCACATCTCGCTCGGCTTCGGACAATCCTTTCGTTCGATGAACAGTTCGGTATTCATTCCAAGCGTGGAGCGCAATCGAGCCTGGAACCATGACGAGCCCAAACAGCACGCCAACCAACGTATTCTTGACACGATGCCTGTCTTGAAACATAAACTCTAGTCCTCGAAAAAGTGGATCAAGCTTTGGTTACTATCTTAATCGATTCTCTGGTCGCAAGGCGGACGCTGCTGAGCAAACAACATCGAGAGTTTGGGGGAACCAACGTAAGGACGCGAAACTTCAGGCAACACACAACGAGCGTTCGACGTTGCGGTTGCCACTGGGTTCTTCGCTGGGTTTTTTGCTAATTCCCGCGTTCACTCTGTTGGTATACTCCAGCAAGCGTATTGTCGCACTTTGCGTCCCTACACACATTGGTGTTTAATGAGAGTTGCAACATGGAATTTGGCGCGATGCAGTCTGGAAAACAAAACTCGCAGCCGACGCCTGCTCGAATTCATTCGCACAATCGATGCGGATGTTTGGATTTTTACTGAAGCTTATCAGTCTTTTTGTCCCGGTGAAGAATTTCAATTGATATCCAACTCTAAAGCTGCTCCTGATCGCCATGCGCATCGTGGCGAGTGCTGGGTCGCGATATGGTCACGATTGGCGGCGAACAAAATCGCATTGAGGGCAGATTTAGAACGCACCGCAGCGATCCGAATTGCCGATGTATCGATCGTTGGAACTGTGCTTCCGTGGCTGAGCGATTTACGAACCGGTGTTTCGGGCAGTAAGGCATTTTGCGAACAGCTAGAACTACAGAAAGCCGATTGGATACGGCGGAGCGAAGAATCATCGGGGCTCTGTGTTGCCGGAGATTTCAATCAAGACCTCTTGAATCAAGGCCACTATTACGGCTCCCAACTGGGCCGTGCCGCTTTGCAGACTGCGTTGGAGCAATGCAATTTAAAATGCATCACCGCAGGCGATTACGATCCATTGGCACCATGCGGTCGAGCCAGTATCGATCACATTTGCATCCGAGGCATCGCATCGAAAGAGCAAAAGCCCAGTTCCATTTGGCCGCCCCTTGGTGAACTCAACAATTCGATTTCCGACCATTACGGTGTCTACGCCGACTTAGTCATTTAAGATCAAAACCCAAATAATCAACCACGCCCAGACAATTCCAATAGTAACCATTCAATAAACAGAACAGAAACGCCCGGTTGCCAGCAAAGCCCGCACGAAACCCCCGCTCACCGTACGCATGTCCATCACACTCGCCAGTCCCCGAACGCATTTATACGATAACCTTCGACGCGACCCCAACAACTCCACCCGATCAAATCACCAGTTGCGCAGCAACGCTACACAAAAACCTCGTACGCGAACCCATCAACTCCACGCGATCAAATCACCAGTTACGGAGCAACGGAATGCTATAGCCTTGGACGTGAGTCCAAGGTAACCAATCGCCATAAAACGCCCGTCCACGATTGCCGTTACACAAAAACCTCGAACACGAACCCAACAACTCGACGCGATCAAATCACCAG
>JANMNK010001033.1:0-4551 GCA_031373875.1 Pirellulaceae bacterium
CCTAGGGGCGGCCATTTCAAAGAGAATTCGTCTCTCGGTTGGTCCATTAATCCCGAGTCGATTTGGACTGCATTGCTCCCCGTTCCGAGAATTATTAACTTCAGGATTCATCATCATGAATTTCCCCATCAGTCCGCTCGCAGTTATAAACACTTCGCTCGTTCTCGGTATCATCGCAGCGTTCATCGGGGTCGTCGTTTCGGTTTTTTCATTTTATTTATTCGCTGTTATAAACGCTGTCCGAGCAACCGAGTCTTAGTGATTTATGGTCGAACAGGAAAAGGAGCCGCAACAACGGTTCACGGCGGTGCGAAATTTGTAATCCCCGTCTTCCAAGATTTTGCTTATCTGAGCCTAGCACCGATTCAAATTGAGATTCCCCTTCGAGGCGCTCTGTCCGCTGAGAATATCCGCGTCAACGTCCCCAGCGTCTTTACCGTTGCCATCGATACGCGACCTGAAATTATGCTCAACGCGGCCGTTCGATTACTTGGGCTTACAAGCGAACAAACCCGAAAGCAAGCCGAAGAATTGATCTTTGGTCAGTTGCGGCAAGTCATCGCATCGATGCGCATCGAAGAGATCAATCGCGATCGCGATACGTTCCTGAAACACATTCAACATTCGCTTGAGCCCGAGCTGAACAAGATCGGATTGCAACTGATCAACGTCAACATAACCGATATCACCGACGAATCAGGGTACATCGACGCCATCGGCAAAAAAGCAGCGTCCTTGGCGATTCAACAAGCTCGCGGCGATGTTGCCGAAAATGAGCGAATGGGTGAAGTTCGTGTGGCTTCTGCGCAGCGTGAAAAATTGGTGCAAGTGGCGAATGCTCATAAAGACCAGCTTATTGGTACTCGTGAAGCCGAACGCGATCAAGCAGTGCAGGTCGCTAATCTAGAACGGGACGAAAGCCTCGGGCAGCAAACAGCGAAATTCGAACAAGAAGCGGGCGTCAAAGAAGCTGAACGCAAAAAGCGCATACAAGTCTCCGAAGCCGAAGCGACAGCCGTGACGGGCGAAAACTTGGCGCAAGCAAAGATCCTGGCTTCTCAAGCAGAATTGGCTGTCAAACGCTCCGAAGCTTACGAAATAAGCGAAACCAGCAAACGCCGCGCAGAAGCCGCCGTTCTCGAAATGCAAAACCGCGCGATGGCGAAAGTCGCCGAAGCCGAAGGCGAACGAGCGGAAGCGGAGCAGCGTGCTAAACTCGAAGCACCTGCTAAAGCTATGAAAGCTCAGATTGTCGTCGAAGCCGAAGCTGCTGCCGAACGCCGTAGATTGGAAGCTCAGGCCGAGGCCATTACGATTTACGCGAGACTCGAAGCCGAAGCTCGTGGCCAGTACGAGTTGCTGAGCAAAAAGGGCGAAGGGCTAAAACAAATTATCGACGCATGCGGAGGCGCTCAACAAGCTTTCCAAATGTTGATGCTGGAGCATTTAGATAAACTTGCAGAAACCTCTGCCAAGGCAATCTCGAATGTCAAATTCGATAAGATTGTCGTATGGGACGGAGGAGGAACAAATGGGAACGCAACGTCCAACTTCCTGCAAGGCATCAGCAAGAGTTTGCCGCCTATGCTGCAAGTCTTAAAAGACGTCGCGGGAGTCGAGTTGCCAGAATCTTTTGTGAAGCTTGTTGAAGATCACGGTGACTCGAAACCAAAAACCAATGTCGAGCCTACGGAGCCGAAACAGTAACACGTTTCGCCAAGTTGACGAAACGATACTCTGTAAAAAATATTGCTTGCCCAGATCGGCTTGCTGCCCGGTGAGTCCTAGTACGACGCGAGTCTTAGTACGACGCGAGTCCTATTGCGACGTGAGTCCAAACAAAACGCGCTCTGCGTTTGTTTTGTACAGCTTTTCTAAGACATCCTTAGGCAAGAAAATTCCGTAGATCATCCAAAAGCCTTGGCGATGATGACCGGCGGCGGAGTCCCAGTATTCGTCATCGGTTTCAAGAAAACGATAATAGACACGAAACGCTTCGGCTTTGGGCGTTGTGTCTGTTCCGAACAGCACGCGGTCTTGGTATTTAATAATGAATCGACGAGCCGAATAAGGCTGCCGACCAAGCTCGTTGATACGGGCGTCGATGTCGATGTAAAAGTTCGGATATTTGTCCAACCACTGTCCGACCGTGGCAAGGTCTTCTGATAAATTGCCAAAATGCGCGCCGATAAACGTCGTCTTGGGATGGCGCTCGATGACTCGCATCTGCTGGGCCAGAAGTTCCGATTGCGAAGGAAAATCTTTACCGTGAAACAGCCAATCGGGGTGCGCGTTCAACTCGTGCCAACGCTCATTGAAGCGATCGAGCGGCGTGAAAAAAGCCGAGGGGTCCGCCGAGTGAATCATCACAGGGCGTCGGAATTCTCCACACAATTGCCAGATCGGATCAAGCCGCGCATCATCGATCGGCAGCAGTTTTCCGTTGTTCATGCGATAGGAAAGCCCAAGGCTTTTGTGAAATTTCAGCCCCTTTGCACCGGCTTCGAAACTCGCTCGCAGGCGATTGACTTCGCGCGCTGACCAGTTTGGATCATCAAGCCCCGAAAAATCGATCAGCGCATAAGTGAGAAACCTGCCAGGATGCGCAGCGTCGAGGGCGGCAATGGTTTCCTTCAAGCGATCTTCCCAGCCTCCATCCAAGTTGACGACGGTTTGCACGCCCGCATCATCCATCGCTTGCAAGTACTGTTGCACCCGTTCTTTCGTCAAAGTTTCTTTGCCGCCGCCGAGATGATTATGTACATCAATCGCAGGGTAAGCAGGTTTGGGAATTTGTGTTTGCTTGACAACCAACATCGAACGCGGTTCCCAGTCTTTTAGTTTCAACTCGCGAATGTCTGCTGGCTCAGCACCTTCTTGCGATAGGAGCGTTGAGCATGGCAAGCATGCAAAGATGATCAATAGGATTCTGTAAAACTGTAAACCCATGTTTCGCATCGTCTTTACGCCTTCGTTGAAGTTCTATGAAGTTCGTTTATCAAAATGTTGATGCATTGAAATTGGTTGTTACTCGAAAATCAGCGTGCCGAATTTTGCATACTCGTGAAAGCTTGGTCCGACGCGAGTCCAATCCCATGCGGTTGTCTTTTTGTCATCGTAGTCCACGCGATAAAAATTTGCTCTCCAACGGGTACCCGGCTTTGGAGGCACATTTTGAAGCGGTGCGAGCAAAGCGTAAGGAACAAAGAATTCAGCTTGCCATCCGTCGATTGTCGCCCCCGACTTGGCCTGGCCGTTTTGGACCTTGACCGCCTTTTGTACTTTGCGATCACCGTCATAATGCCAAGGAATCCAGCCCAAGAACTTGCCCTTGTTATTCGGGATCAACAAGGGAAGCTCTTTTCCCAATGGCGATATTTCGTACTCGAAATACGTTGTCGTAGATTCGTCGGGCCAAAGGAAGACTTCGAAAACATCCTCATTCCAAAGGTCTTCAAAATCTTTGTCGAGCGTCGCGGTCACTGTCCGGTCGCTTCCTGCCATGAGGAAGTAGATTCCCCGCTCCGAGTAGAGGACTTTGACTTTGGCGTCATATTCCAACTCGCCTTGAGGCCGCCGGTTGAGCACAACCCACTCAGTCTTGGCCCATGCGACCGCTTTTCCTGTCCCGTCAACAACGAAGTCCTCGGTAGGCTTAACTGTCATCGATGGCAACGACTGGTTCGCAGTCGACTTGTTATCCTGAGCTTGGGTTGCAGCAACGTTCATTGCGAGCAAGCACCCGAAAACCGCGACGATTCGAAAGCGGTATAGTTGGATCATGGCTAGTTCCATTGCGTTCAGTTTTCTGGAAGAACAATTAGCCCTTTCACGAGCAGCTAACGGATGCCATGATATCATAGCGTTCTACCGGATGGGTTTGCTGAGTTCTTTTTAGCGATCTGACCGCAGTATTGGTGTTTCGATAAATCTCAAAATGGATTTCGTTCATGTTGGAAAATAACCCGCTTGGCGGTCGTCGCGTTTTGGCATTCGTTGGCGATATTTACGAAGACTTGGAACTGTGTTACCCCAAGTTACGATTGATCGAGGCTGGCGCGGAGTTTGTGGTCGCCGGCGAGAAGGCTCAAGAAAAGTATCTGGGCAAGCACAGTTATCCGATGCATTCGGATGTCGCGATTGACAGTGTGTCGTCAAGCGATTTTGATGCGTTGGTGGTCCCGGGCGGATTCATGCCCGATCGATTGCGTCGACTGCCCAAAGTACTGTCTTTGGTTCGCGATTTTGCCGAAGCTGGCAAATGCGTCGCCGCTATCTGTCATGGTGGTTGGATTCCCATTTCGGCGGGCGTGTATCGCAGTGTTCGAGTGACCGGATCACCCGGTATCAAGGATGACTTGGTCAACGCAGGTGCGATTTGGGAAGACTCCGAAGTGGTTGTCGATCGCCATTTCATCTCAAGCCGAAAGCCCGACGACTTGCCAGCGTTCTGTCGCGAAATTATTCGCTTTGTTGCCGCACACTAGTCGAAAGCCTGTGTGGCAAGTTTGCGATCCATGTGTTGCCTTTCAGAACGCACAAGTGGTAAAC
>JANMNK010001050.1:0-6020 GCA_031373875.1 Pirellulaceae bacterium
GCGCCAATAAGCACCCCAGCACAAGTTATTTAGCGTTATCAGACGTTTTAACGGTAGCCACGGTTACTTCAAATGACTGGAAGCTTATGCATGGATGCTTAAGTCACTTCGGAAGAGCTTTCCTTTATTCTAAATGAACCGCGCGAATTCCGTTACCCCAAGGCTGGAACTTATAGTCCGACTACCTCAGTCATGCGAAGTCAATATTCAAATACACATTGAGCCGAAAACTGGAAGCGAACAGGGTGTCACTGCCATTCAGCGCCCCTTTAATCGCCCCAGTCGTTTATCGTGTGTCGGTTCCGGGCCGAGCTTTAGAATTCCAACAGATTCGTGCTTTGCCTCAGCACTTTCGTAGTTGGAGAGCGCCACTTCGAATCAAATCCCCACTGATTCGCGAAGTTTGCAAAACGATTAGCCGTTTTGGCGTTAGCCACGGTTTTCAGTGCAACAACTGCGGCTAACGCCGTTCGGCTAATTCAAAATGGCGTTGTTGAACTAGGGTCTGCAAAAGGATTATCGCTCTAAGTTTGGTTGGCTAAAATCGGGCTGGCAAATCGTTAACGTTATTTGGTTACTGCCCATAGTCCAAGCCGCCGCATAACTTTCCAAAACGACAGGACGGGTTGCGGGCCTTGAAAGTCATAGGATTTTTTAAAGAAGTAATGGCACGATACTGCTTGGGTGCTGAAACGAAATATTGTCTTCTTCCGTTCCTAAAATTACTTTTAACTGCTTTCGCTTGCAGTGTCTGTGCTTTCGCGAAGCCAATGCCAACGTCCCCAAGCGTCTAATGAGTTGCAGCGCCGTACTACCGGTCGCAAGCGTGGAGCTGTGTTACCCGTAATAGATCGCTTCATGTTTTTGTGTTCAGGCAGTTATCGAAGCGAGCATCTAGGGTTGCTCGCCAAGGGAAATTGGCTTCCGCAGATTCTTAAAAACTACGGTCCATTACGACACATTGACAAGCCGATCAATTGCATTACTTGTACCGCCGTCGCCATCGATCAATCGAAACCGAAGCGTTCGTAGATCGGTGAACGTGGAGCCCGCCAGGGTCCGGAATCGGACTAATCGAAGCATTTGCTGCACATTCGCTGCGTTCGCATTTGCCGTCAGTGTTATCAGAAGATCATTCGTACCGATGCCATCGGCAGTGATCGTTCCTATAACGATCGTTCCTTGTTTGATTTGATTGCCAACGATGGTAAACGTTGCTCCCGCCGCCAAGTAGACGCGATTGCTAGAATGGTCGCCAGTCACAACACTAACACGTAAAGTTCCGCCCTCGAAATTGGAACTATCAACGTCCTTTACAGTGCCGGTTGGCATCAATGTGATGCCCGCCGCGCCATTGACATAATTAAGTGCACCGACCGTTCCGGTCAGGACCGGCGCATCATTGACCGCAATCACGTTGATTACTTTAATCTGCGCTTTGCTAATCAAGCCATCTGACTCTTGAATTGTGATTGTTAAGTTTCGATTGCCTGGAATGGGATCTTCGCTGGAATTGCGGAATCGGAGAGCTCTGATCAAAGACTGCACGGCAGTTGTTGTCGCCGCTACGTTGAGTTGAACTCGAAGCGTCGTTCCGAGGCCCCCCGAGTAAGTTCCAATTTGCGTTCCAAGATATTTGACTGCGTTACCAGTTAACGTAATGTCGCCCGCATTCCGGATCGTTACGAGATCCTTGGTGTCGCCGCTGGCGTTTGCAACCACCAGTCTACCACCCGTCAAGATCGAGTCGTCAACTTTAGTAACGCTTGCCGTTGCACTCACTGGTATCGGGGCTCCGTTTTCCGTGTAGTTGCTTGGTCCACCGAGAGCAACCACGTGGGGCGATTTTTCGGATGCTCCAATGTCGACATGCAAACCGGCTTTTCGGCCAAAACCACGTTGATCCAAAGCTAGCCCGATCGGCAGGGCAAGAACTGTATCCGTGCCCGCATTAAACGCGGGGCTGCCAGTTAGAAGTCCATGTGTCGGCGTTGGACCACCATTAGACTGAAGAGGCGTCACCAGTGGATCAGTAATGCCCACCAGATTTCCATTCACACCGTTAACTAATCCCGATTCAACATTGACTGTCCCAATTAGATTATTGGATCCAGCTACTGCACCGAGATCATAGGCCAAGAAGTCTGTTTTGCTCGCGGGGCTTCCAAACACGAAGTTTCCTGAAATCATCGTGTTAATTAATTGCGTCTTTTCTCCGACTGTGTAAAAACCAGCTGCAAAAGATAATCCATTGGCAGTATTGTTTGTTATCGTCGTGTTGATGAGAGTCGTATCGCCAAAGCTCAGGATGGCTCCACCATAAACGGCGCGATTGCCACTGAAAGTGGAATTCGACGCAAACAATTTCCCGTCGTTTTGGATAGCTCCCCCATACACTGTTGCTGAACGACTATTTGAAATCGTCGTATTCTCTAACTCTACAATACCGCGATTGTAAATGGCGCCCCCACTCGAGGAATTGCGGAATCCATCCGTCAATTGGATGTTGTTCAACTTGAGCGTGGAACTCCCTTCCACGTAGAAAATGCGAGAGGTCGTGTTGCCTGAGATGGACACGGGATTATTGGCCGTTGTGCTGATCGTCAACGAACCTGTCGCATCATGAATTTCCATTTGACCGAGCGTCATTATCAAGTTGGCTGGAATGGCCGGAGCATAAGTGATCGTGTCGTCGCCAACGATTCTTTCGGCAAGATTGACAGCCTCGCGTAAACTGAGATCAGTTGCATCATAGCTGACGTCCAATTCGTCCGTACTGCTGGTGACGATAAGATTTGAGGCAACGACAAAGTTAAACGATGCTCGATCATCGACAGCTTCTCCAGCAACACCATCTAAGTCTTGATCCATTTTCTTATTCGTCAAATCAAGAACGTTCGGCCCAAGGACCAAGGTGTAATTGCCGCGAACCAGTGTGCTCAACTGCAAATTCAGCGTGGTGTTGTTCTGAGAGAAAGTAAATCCTGTGATCTTGCTCTTCGCATTCGAACCGCCCGGACCAGTAAGACTGACGACGTCTCCCGCAACGGTAAACGAGCTTGGTTTGATTTCCCTGTCGAATTGAATACTCAGGGTATTATCGGTGGTCCGAATTGCGTCAGCGGCAAGTTTCGTGGCATCTGGGAAATCGGTCGGAACAACAAACGAAGTGGTTACAAAAGTTGAATAAGATCCCGCTGTCGCTGCCGCAACTCCGAGCCCTCGACGCGCGAAAGCTTGCCATATTTCGTTTTGGTTGGCTCCGCCGCTGCGAATCAAATCAGCGAGCAAAATCGCATCGCGCGCTTGTGTGAACGATGGGTTCGAAGGTTGAAGTTTCAGCCCATCATTTACCAGTTGCAGCGTGAGTTTGTTCCCCGCAGCCCCAATGCCCGTGCCCGTATAGCCTGTTCGCAAGTTTGCGTTGTAGCCGTATTTGGCAATTAACAGCCAATTGAGATCCCAAAGCGTCGAAGCCCAAATTTCCCCGGTATTGTGAACTTGGTGATTAGGGTCACTGTTGTAATTGTTAAAAGTAATAGGATTAATCGTCATTTCGAAACTATAGGGATTCCGACGAATGCCGTTGACGTCATCAGTCGAGTAGGCACCTACGACAATTGGAGTGTTTGCCGTGTCGGAAACGCGCTGCAACAGCATCAAAGCGTAAAAATCGGCCCAACCTTCACCCATGCCACCAGATTGTATTTCGCGAAGTCCATTCGAATTCGCCGGACCACCCGTCAAGCGATTGGATACACCGTGACCGAACTCGTGTGTGATGATTCCGGAATCAAGCGACGAATCACGATCTGGGGCCGCTGCAGTGAATCGATACATCTGCATTCGCGGCGAGTAACCATCGGGCGGTGTCCCAAAATTGGCATTGTTTGTACCTGAACCATCAAGCCCGTCCGCTTGAACAGGATCGCCACCCGAACCCTGTCCCGAATAGTTGATCTGCTGGAAATTGCCCGCAGCTTCTGTGAAGCCATATTTGGCTTGAATGTCGTGATTCAGGTTGTTCCAGTAGAACAAATTGGTCAGCGAAGCCGACGAATACGTCGACGGGTCGGCTGCAAGATCTAATGGGAAGTCGAATGCAAGCGATGCGCCACCATCAGGCCTTGTCCCTCCCGTATTGTTATTGTCTGTGTCTTCTTGGGCAAAGACATTGTTTCCTCGAACATCGGTAAATTCCGCACCAGCGACCCCGTTCGTATCATGCCAGCCAAATGGCGACACCGCCGTGTCATGCGGATCGGCCAATATCGATCGCACACCGTCTTCGGGGTGTTCCACCGGTCGAGGAAATACGTTGTAGGTCGCATGATTCACCCAGTCAGCTCCATTTATCAACGAGCCATTCGTTGCATCGATACTGACGTTATACCAGTGCCCGCCATCAGGAGTGCGCAATACAAATTCCCACGCGGGTTGCAACTGACCATCTTCATTTGCAAAGTAACTTTGCTTGGCTGGAATCGGATCCAACGACATCCCGTCAGCTTGAAAGTAGTATTGAATACCGTCAGGCTGAGCTGCCAAAGCAATCGATGCGATATCCATCGCAGACAACCCCAAAGGTTCCGCCGCACTTGCAAGCGCTCCGCTCGGTAATAAAGTTGCGATATTTCCATTCCAGATGCCGCGAGGAGGAGCGTTTACAAAACTGCTGTTGGCACTGATCACTTCGCCCGCCCGGCTGACATGGACATTCAATACCGCATTCGAGACGTCAAATCCTTCAAGCGTTTGCATGAGGTAGATATGAGTTACTCCCGTATCGTCATCGGTATACATGTCCGTAACTCTCGGAGCATCCAGATCGTCAGCGGTTAAAGCTAACTTGTCAGCTTGCGAGCGTAAAAAATTCAACGCGATATTAATTGGCTGATCGGTGCTTGGGCGCGTCAGAAACGCTTTCGTGTCGACTAAAGACGTGGTCGGCGGTTGATAGTAAGCCAATGAATCTGGATCGGCCAAGCCATGCGAGTGTTCATCATGGATCGCGGCGAGAAGTCGACGTTCTTCTAAAGTCTCGATTAACAATTTGCGTTTACGGAGTTGAAATAAGTTTCTCGAACGCGCAAGCTTATTTCGTGATACCGGAATACGATTGTTATTCATGATATTGGCTCCAGAATTAGATCAAAACACTTGTCTCAGTTCGCCCCAGTTTTCGTAAACATCACTCGCCTGTAAATTACGTCGGGGCAACTATTCGGTACTACAACCCACGGATTCAGTGGCTTTCCCTACCGACTAAATCAACTCCCTATCGCACTACAGCGCTTGCGTGGGTATACCAGTCCCTGGCCAGCCACCGAACGCTCCTCTCCACTAACAACTTTCATCGCGCCCTTTCAGGCATGATGCGCAATATGTAACACGCGCGAGGCACTTTCAACTACAGGCTATTGCAAAAACACAAAAATCTCCTAAGTACGGGAAACCCGCAGACCTGACACAGAACCGATGTACGTAAGGAATCTGCGGCCAACACGGATGAAACTGAAGAAAAACCTAACCAATCATTCGTCCCAAGCGAATGCGATCTTGTCGTGAACTGGTAACTCATCAGCAAAGTAAACGTACGATGGAATCACTCTTCCATAAGCACATGGTCAAGGGAATCGCTGTCAGATGCGGGTATTGTCATCGGCACAATATGCGGTTGTTTTGCGAGAAGAATGCTCACCCTGTTGCGTTAGTTCTAAACGATTCGACGTGCTGAAAACGGTCTCCCAAATCTCAGACGCAGCGTCTATCCCGCCAAGATGACTCTATACGATAGTCTCGCCCAAGGATTACTGAACCTGACGACTCAGTTCGCTTCTACAGATTGCGATACGACTCGCCTTCCAATTCTTCGCCCTCGCAGCAACTCGATGAGTTGCCGATATCCCTCATGATGAAGATGTGATACATCGAGACCTCTCGCTAATGGGCGGTGTGGCTCGTATCAAGATCGTACTCGTACTCAGTAAAACGGTACTCGTGCTCGTACTCGATCGGGT
>JANMNK010001059.1:0-13597 GCA_031373875.1 Pirellulaceae bacterium
CTATCGAAATGCAACACGGAAAAAGGCTGACGCATTTCTCGTAACGCATATCAAGACTCTGGGGTTGGCAGCGAAACTGCTGGATGAAGATGAGTATCGGCTCGAACGAGGCACATTCCGACGCATTGATTTTGGACAGTGAAAAGCTCGGCGATGTGTTTTGCAGAAACACTTGAACGCCAGAATTCGAAGATAATGTTTGGCAACGTCCGGAACCATCGCGTTGCCGGTTTTCAGTGAAAATCACTTCCAGATTTGAATATGCATTGCTTAGCGATCAAAGACCACAAAACAGAGTCCAACACTGCCGAGATTTATTCGTGGCAGTTACATGTACTTGTCGTTGAGACCAAGCCCGGCTTCGATCATTGGCAAAACTTTTTCAAGGCGTCGAAGTTTTGTAGCTTCTTGTTTTGCTTTGGAAATGTACTCCGCATAATCACGTCGTTTCGAAAGCGAGAGTTTTTCGAAACTCGCTTTTGCAGCTTTGTTCTTAGAAAAAGCTTTCGTAAGTTCAGGGGGAATCTCCAACGGTTTGTTGCGGTCAGGTTTGATCGATTTGCCGCTCTTGGCAAGTTCAATGGCCTCGGCGACGTACGCCTTGATGAGTTTCGCATCAATTTCTTCTGCCGATTGGAATCGCCACTGTCGCAAGGCCTTCGTGACGCCCTCTTGTGCGTTAATGAGCTTCTTTTGCTTGTCGCGGAGCAGCGCACCTTGGTAAAACCAAAGTCCAAAATACGACTTGAATGCGCCAATCCCAACAATATTCTTGCCCTCGGAGACGAAGACTGGTCCACCCCATTTCGTCGTCTCTTCAAGGCCGGTCGATTTTAGGATCTCTCCAAGCAATCGTAGTTCGCTTTTCCACGCAGTTTTTTCTGAATACATATCGCGATTGTGCTCTTCGTCAGTGAGAGAGAATGCGCCAAAACCACGCCGTCATTTTCTCCAAACGCCGCGCGAAAAACAATGCGGCGAGGAAACTATTTCGTGACGGTAACGAACAATGGGGGGCCGCAGATCGTGTGTTTTACGACAAAATTGATGGATACGTGCACATTAAGCGGTACAAGCTGATTTTCGACAACCGGCGTATCAGGTGCCGCTGTCAACGTGATGAATCCCGTGTTCTCAACAGCAGTCAACAATGTTTTGCTTGCACCAACATCGACCTTTACGCCCTTGGGAAGCGTGTTTCCAAAAGGCTGTTCAAGGTGCTGAAGGATAAGATCCAGCGTCACATTCCCAGTAAAGTCCGGAGCTCGCTCGACAGTGATTTGTATTTTTTGCGACCCTCCAGGCTTGAGGTTGATCGCAGCCGTGTCGAGTTTGACCGAACGCACATCCATCGGATTGGCGACCGAGACAGTGTGCATTTCGACGGGGTAGTTACCGCGTCCCCCACCCGGCGAGTAATATTCCTGCATCGGTCGAGCGGAGGCTTCAAGCGTGACTGCGCTAGCATCGGCCGACGGTAGTTGGGCCGTTCCGTAAATCCGAATGTTTGCAGCGCCAATCGGAGCATCGGCGGCGGCTTGAAGGATGATGCAGCCATCGGCCAAGTCGGGTTGGATTTTCCCCGCCACCGCCGTGACGCCTTGCGGCAGGCCATCCACCGCAAGCTGTATTTCCCCCGCGAATCCGTTCTTACGCAGGGCTTTGACGAATACAACACTGTTGGTTGCGGGCGCTAACAATGTTTTGTCGGTGTCGGCTTCTAACAGAAAGTAAGGTTCTGCCCGAGTCGCTCGTACGGCGTAATGAAAATCGGGACCACCTCGCTGGTGAAGATCGCGGATCTCCAAGTGAAATTTCCCGTCCGCCGGCGCGGTCCAGTTTTCCAAAAGCGAATCGGAACTGCTTACGCGATCAAACGTGCCGTCGTCCGCTTCAACCAGCACGCCGCCTTGCTCACTAAGAATACGCATGATCGGATCTAAACCTGAGTTAGCGCGACGAGCAATCACTTCGAACGAGAATCGTTCTTGGGCTTTGGCAGTAAACGTGAATCGATCGATTTCGCTTGAAGCTCCAATTCGCCCCGCCAACACTGCAGGCAAAATGACCTCTGTCGCACTGTTCGTGCCCGCAACCGTTCCATCGGTTGCAGCGGAAACGGGAGCGGCTGTGGGGGCTTCGTAAAGTATCGGCTGGTCGGTGACTAAGACAGGAATTTCGTTTGCTGCAGCGCCACCCACGAGGGGCGAAATCCATTCCAGTCGGCTTGCTCCATTCCAAGCGACATTCACCATCGTCGATGGATCGGCAGGGAGGTTATATCCGATCAAATTCAATTTCGTATCTTGGGCAGGATTAATCGCAACTGGGAAAGCTTGGGTGATGAAAGGCCGGTTGTTCGCTTCGATGGAATAAATCCAGTCGGCGTTGCCTTGATAACGCACGTCGCGCACTTCGAGAATGTAGGTGCCCGCTCGTTCAAATGGGAAATGCAGAAGCGGGTCGCCAGCGTAGTAGTTATCGCTGGCTGCCAGCGTGGTACCCGATTCGGAACGTAAAGTTATCAGCGGGTCAACGCGCGATTGCATATCGTGAATTCGATTCAGTAACCTTTGTGCTCGAACGTGAAAGGTCAAGCTTGTTCCGGCGTCGACCGTGAATTTATAGAAATCCACGTCCTCCGCTTTTTCCAGAGTTCCGCAAATCGTTGCCGGTATTGCAATCGATTGCGCGGTCGCCAAGGTATCGTTGTCGGGTATTTCGACGACGATAGCGTCGCGGGCAACGACCAACTGCCCCACCGTACTCGCGCCGTGGGGCGTAATGACTCGAAAATCACGAACGCCCGGAATTACGTCGCTGGCAACCATGAATCGGATCTTGCATTTGGATGCCATGACATCGTTGCGCGTTCGGTCTTCTGGTTTTTCCTTTTCGTCAGGCAACACTTCACCTGTTACCCCAGAGCCAGCAACGATTACTTGGCTTGCGCCTGCTAAGTTATATCGAGCGCTGACTTCGACATCGGTCGATTGACCGATCTGCGCCGCTGTTGGACGCACGGACATGATCATCGGATAGGAGTTGTTCGTCTGCGCGAACGCAAAGTTTGCCACAAGCATCGAACTCGATAGAACAGCGGCAATTAAAGTGTTTCTCATGATTGGGATTACCGAACGAACAAAAACTGTTTCGAATTGAGGAGCGCCCAGAGAATATCTTGGTAAGCTTCGTCGGGAGTGGGGCTAGTTACAAGGATCTGCTGCGCCGCTTCGGTTTCTGCAAGATTAGGACGCCTGCAAAGCGTTGCTAAGTACATTTCGGTAACAATCTCCTCGGGTGCCTTTTTTGCAGCAACCAGGGTCGCGACTCGGCCTTTCGCGTCGGCAACTTTTGTTGCCACGATGTCGCCATTGAGCATGTGCAACGCTTGCGTCAAATTTTCATCGGGCGTTCGCTCGCATTCACAAACGCTGGCACGTTTCGGTTTACCAAACGTTGTAAGGAATGGGTTGGTCGTATTAGCATCGGGCAAATCGATTGCATGGGTGCCCAACGGCAGATTCGGGTGCTTGGTGAGCGACCCCGTTGCGAAGTCGATGCTATCTAGCAATGGTTCAGCGCTTAGTCGCTTGACTTTAAAGTGGCTATAGAACCGTGTGTCCGCAGCATTCTGCGGAGTGGGTTGTGAGTCAAGCTGATAAAGACGCGAGGTCATGATGGTCCGCATCAGGTGCTTGACATTGAAATGACTGTCTCGAAAGTCTTTGGCCAAAGCATCCATTAAAGCAACATTGGATGGCGGATTCGTCGAACGCATATCGTCGATCGGCTCAACAAGTCCGCGACCAAGTAAATAGGCGACGTAACGATTGACGATATTGCGGGCGAACATTTCGTTTTCTGGAGCGGTAAGCCATTTTGCAAGCGGAACTCTCCGATCCAAAGGGTCTTCGATTGGCTCGCCCTCGATTGGCGTGGGCTTCATGATCGCGCCCGTTTTTGGATGCGCCACTTCGCCGCCGGAAGTGACCATGACTACCGTCTCGCCGCCAAAATTGCCGAACTCGGCGCTTCCCTTTGTGCCAACTCGCGCAAAGAAGGCCGCAAAGCCGTAGTAGTCCGCTTGGCTATATTTCTCATAGGGGTGATGGTGGCACTTGGCACATTGCAGACGCGTCCCCAAGAACAATTGTGCGGTTGATTCGGCAAGGTCGGGTGGGCTATTGGCGATGCGGTAATAGTTGGCTGGACCATTCGAAAAGATCGAGCCTTTGGCAGTGACCAACTCTCTCACGAATTCATCGAGAGGCTTGTTGGTTCGAAACGACTCCCGCAGCCAATTATGCAAAGCCCACATGCCACTTTCGCCTAAAACGGTACTGTTGTTGCGAATCAAATCAGCCCATTTCAAGCTCCACAATGCGGCGTAGCGATCGTTGTAGATATCCAATGTTGGATCGCCAGTCATTCCTAATAAACGATCGATCAGTTTTTTGCGTTTATCAGGATCTGTCGAATCCAGAAAGGCAATGGATTCGTCAACGCTGGGCAAAGTACCGATCGCGTCTAAATAAGCTCGACGCAGGAAAGTTGCATCATCACATAACGGCGAAGGAGCAATACCGAGCTCGCGAAACTTGTTAGCTGCCAATTCATCCACATAGTTATTTGGGACCCATCCGGCTAGATCAACGGTATCAGCAAAGGGAACCATCATGGTCGAAAGTTTAGCTTGTCCGGAGAAACGAACCATCACGGGAGCTTGCCCGGGCCCCATGGCGGTCATAATGCCATTGGATGTCACCGTTACGACCGAGTCATCCATACTGTCAAATCGAGCCCACGAGGTGACGTCGCGCAGTGTTCCGTCTGCGTATTGGGCTTCTACGCGAAGCTGCTGTTTCATGCCCACTCTGCAAATTCGAGCCGCAGGCGAAACAACGATTTTCGTTACACGACGAGCATCGACGATAGGAGCTGACGCACCTTGCGCGATCCACGATGCGAGGATGTTGTAATCGTTCGAACCCAATTCCAGACGCTTGCCACCGCCATGAGGAACGGCCATCGTCGGCTTGCGCAGTAGTAGACTGCTCTCGGGATTTGAAGGAGTGATTCGACGACCACGCGATGCTTTGGTGATTGCGTTGTGATCTGCCGAAGGATCATACCCCATCACAGACAGCGTGAATCCACCTTTGCCGTACTGGCTCGCGTGGCAAGCTCCTGCGTTGCATCCTGATTTGTACAGGACGGGCAGGATGTCTTCGGTGAATTCGAATTTCGGTTCAGCAACAATTCCTTGAACATGGACCGCAATCGATTTGGTAACCCCGTCACAAGTCACATGGACTTGAGCATCGCCATTTGCAACGCCGATGACTGTTCCTTCGGGAGTTACGGACGCAATGTTCGGATGAGACGAAACGAAGGTCGCCCGCGTAGTCAAATCCTCCGATCGATCCGAAACCGGGCTCGTCGAGTCGATTGCTGTAACCAAAATCTGTGCCGGTTCATAATTGCGGAAGATTGTGATCGACTCCGGCGTGATCTGAAAATCGCTCGCCAACGATGGTGCGACGAAGCAAGAAGTCAGGAGTATGCAAGTGAAAAGAGCACGCAGCAGACTGCGCACCTTTTGGGAATTCATAAGGTCGATTCTCAAGTCTCGAAATCCTCGAACACATGATGGATAATCGTGAAGTCCAGCAATAGAAAAGCCTAACATGGCTTAAATCCACTCGCGAACAGGTTCGCCTTCGAGCAAGCGAACGGGGCGTCCATCGCTGGCTTGCACGGTTAGGTCCAGTGGCAAACCGAGTTTGTGGTAGATGGTCGCAACGATATTTTCCGTAAAGTACTCGTTGCTCTTCGGAGCGCCGCCTTCGGCATCGGTCTCACCGATCACAAGTCCACCAGGAACACCGGCACCTGCCATGACGACAAATCCTGCCGTAGCCCAATGATCGCGCCCGCTTGCCGCATTGATTTTGGGAGTTCGCCCGAAATCTGTCATCCAAACGACCAGCGTCGAATCCAGCATGCCTGATTGCTCCAAGTCGATCAGGAGTTGCGGTAAAGCTTGATCGATCTGCGGCATGCGATGCATCTTCAACGCATTGAAACAATCTGTATGGTTATCCCATCCCGGATCGCTAACGGTCACAAAGCGGACGCCCGATTGCACGAGTCGCCTAGCCAACAACAACCGCTGACCAAATGCAGTACGTCCATATTGATCTCGCAATTCTGCGGACTCGCTGCCAATATCAAAAGCCCGCTTTGTTTCCGGCGCAGTAATCATATTGAACGCAGTCTTGAAATGTTCATCCAAGGCATCGAATGCTTTGGGCTGCAAGTCTGCTTGCCGTTGCAATTTGTCGATTGTCGCTAGTACGGATTTGCGACGCTCGACACGCGTCAATTCCATGTTGAGTGGTGGCGTGATGTCGCGAACGTTGAATTTGTCCACGTTGACTTCGGCGGGGATCTCGAATGCGCCGTGCTCAAGTCCCAGAATGCCAGGCGTTCCACCTTGAAACGTTCGGTCGACATAAGCACCAAGCTGAACAAATGGCGGTAGCGCGGATTTAAAACCTTTTTGGTGGCTGACTACTGAGCCCACGCATGGGTAAGTCATTGTGGGCGTCGGATTACGACCCGACATGCACCACTGATCGGCGACACCGTGACCCGCGTTCTTGGGATTCCAGCTTCGCATGACCGAAAAACGATTCAGCTCTTTCGCCATCCGCGAGCAGACTTCGGTAAACTGAACTCCAGTGACTGCCGTCGGAATGGCACTGAACGGTCCGCGAACTCCGTCGGACGCCCGTGGTTTTGGGTCGAACGTGTCGTGATGGCTTGTTCCGCCTTGGGTCCAGATGAAAATGCAGTTAACGTCATTCGTTGCCTGTCCACCGTTCGCCAGCAATTGAGTACGAGCTAAAAAGTTCGGCAAGGTCAAGCCAACAGTAGCAGCGGCACCGGCATGCAAAAAGCCACGTCGGTCGACGCGTCCACAATGCGGGAATTGGCTCGCAAAAAAATCCATCATCTGATTTTCTCCAAAAGTTGGCATCGTGCCTTGGGAGCGTGAGGCGGGTAGGTAGGAAGTGTGCAGGCGGGGGGAATTGCGGAGGCTTATCCTTTTCCTCGAATCCTTATCATACAACGGATCCAAGCCCAGGGCAAGTTTTGCCGATATGGCCTCGGACAAGCAAATTTCTTGGGTTTGACGGTAACTATGCAATCTACAACGGTTTTGAATCCATTACTCGTAGCAAAGGACCGCCATATTGGTGGCAACGTTCAATGTCTCAATTCCGGCAGCAATTCTCAAAACTTCGAAAAGCCCAGTTGCATCGCGGAGTGCATCGCGAAGGCTAGCAGACAAATCGATATTGCTGTTGTCTGAACTCAATGCCTCAGTAGCAATTTACCGAAGTGCAATTTAGACTTTGGTTTTCTATTCTTTCCCAAACCGAATCAGTTGGCGGATTGCTTCATGCGTACATTTGGCAGAATTGTTGCTCGTTCATTGTTGGTGCTTGGAATCGCGTCGAGTGGCGCGAGTTGGCTTTGTGGACAATACGATGGCGCTGCAGCGCCCCCTGATGAATTACGGCCCGGCTATGATTCAATTACCGCAGACCAATGCAAAGATTGGCTGAACATCTTGGCAGGACCCGGCTTCGAAGGCCGAGGCACGGGGCAAGAAGGCTACGTCAAAGCGGCCCACTGGGTAGCGGGCAAAACTGCCGAGTTCGGATTAAAACCGATGGGCGACGCAGGGACATATTTTCAAATGCTCCCCATGAGTCGTTTGATGGTCGATCAAGCTCAATCCAAGATAACCGGCCCCAACGAGCTGTCGGTCGGTTTTGATAAAGCAGTCGGCTTGGATCGTTTTGTTAACCAACCGGAGTTCGCCGGTAAACTTGTGTTTGTCCAAATGGCAGGCGAGTCCGTAAAGCTTGACGATAACGTCTCGTTACAAGATAAGATCGTGATCTTGATTGCTGATGACAAAGCAGCCGGTGGATCCGCAATGGCAATAGCTCGCAAGCGACCACTTGCCGTTCTGCGAGTCACAGATAGCGAACCCAAATCGACTTCGCAGTTACAGCGTCCTGAAGGCCGACAAAGGCCTGGTGGCGTCTCTGGGACAATCGCACGAGCGGCCGCTCAGCAATTATTGACATCCGCCAGTGGCGCGGACGACTGGTTAGTTGCACCGGCAGAGAATACTTCGGTTATCCACGAAACAAGCGTTGATGTAAAAATCGAATTGCGAGTTCGCGAAGAACCGACAGCGGTACCCAATGTGCTTGCATGGCAAGAAGGCTCTGACCCAGCCTTGCGCGACGAGTACGTTGTAATCGGGGCTCACCTGGACCATCTCGGCAAACGCGGCCAAGAATTTTACCCCGGTGCGGACGATAACGGTTCAGGATCAACTGCCCTGCTCAACATAGCCAAGGCGATCGCATCCAATCCAGTTAAGCCCAAGCGAAGTGTGCTTTTCATGTGGTTTGCTGCCGAAGAAATCGGTTTAGTGGGTTCCGCGCATTACGTTGCGAATCCGATCCTGCCTCTCAAGGACATGGTCTGCATGCTCAATGTGGATATGGTTGGACGCAATGAAGAAAAGGAAAATGAGGCCGCCTCCGAAAATGAACGTTCGCTGCACTTGATCGGTAGCGAGAAAGGTGACAAGTCGCTTCATGAGATGATTCTTGAAGCAAACAAGTGCGTGAACTTTACGTTCGAGTTTGACGAAGAAAGTGTGTTTGGACGCAGCGATCAGATTAACTTTTTCAAGAAAGGAACTTCGGTCGCGTTTCTATTCGGTGGTTTTCATCCCGACTACCATCGCAAGACCGACGGTCCAGACAAGATCAATTTTCACAAGATCGCTTCTGCCGCGAAACTGTATTACCTAACGGCCCACATGGCTTCAGAGCACGGTCATTTTCCTGTTCCGAAAACAGAAGAACCAGCGGCAAAGTAGGCCGATGTGTTCGGCCCGTCGAACTGATTTTCGAAGATCCTCATGCCAGGCAGCATTCCAAGGTGCCCAAAAGTAACCCTTGGTGCTGCGATGGCCTAAGCAAAACAGACAGTCAAATAACCTGACCGTCAGATAAACGGACGCCGAATGACTGTGTTCATTTGTCAACGCTGCAGGGTGGGCCGAGGCAAATGCGGAAACCATCGCGGGAATCGGAATAGTTCGGGCCAGCGAGTCCCAATCGGACGGCACAGCGCGCGTTGCCCGGGACGTCAAAGTAATTTCCGCCACGGCAGACAGGGCGATAATTTTCTGTCGTGACATTCAGCTCTTCGTGTCCCCCTGTTGGATCGAAGTGGTCCAGAATAACTTCCCAGACATTGCCACACATGTCGGCCATTCCGAAACCGTTGCGACCTCGCTGACCGAAATGGTCCACAGGGGCCACAAAGGCGAATTCATCGCTCCACGGTGCGCTCGCCAGCGGCCACTTCTGCTTTCGATCGGGCAGGAAGTCCACAGCCGAAATATTAAAGCGGCCCTCGCCTTGGCTCAGTTCGTTCCCCCACCAGTAATAGAGACTCTCTTTGCTGCCGCCTCGACAAGCGTATTCCCATTCAGCTTCTGTTGGGAGGCGATATTCAAGTCCTTCCGGCAGTCGTCCCGCGGCGTGTTCATGTTTCGTTAGCCACTCGCCGAAAGCTCGAGCGTCCATCCAGCTTACACAAACCACGGGAAAATCGTCGCGCCACGGAAACTGAAAATTCGGATCACGCCAGCTCTTTCCCGGCATCGGTTCCCAAGGATGCGTTATTTGAGTCGTGAAATTGTAACTGGTCCATTTCGGGTTGAAGCACTGCGTCTTGCCATCCGTCTTCTCCGCATCGGTGACGTAGCCTGACTCTTGAACGAATTGCCGAAACTGGCCGACTGTGACTTCGGTGCGACCCATCCAAAATCCGTGCTTCACCTGCATCCGTCGCGGCTGCTCGCCTTCGAATGACTCGCGGTTTGTACCCGCCTGCGCTCCACCCTCGATCCCGGTCGCCCATATTTTTTCTTCCGGCGTGCTGCCCATCATGAATTCACCAGGAGGGATGAATAGAGTTTCAAGCACAATTTCTTTTCCCAACGAAGCCTTTTTAACATCCCCCTGCTTCGGACCGTCGCCTTGCGCCGACACCAACAATCCAGTTCCGACAAGATAAATCACTGATGCACAAATCGTCATTTTACTTCGCATAGTTTTCTCCTAAGTAGACGATTGAGTATAACAGCTTTTCTGTTCCCTACAGAGCAACCGTTTCTTCCCGAACTTCAATCCCCAAACACTTGACGCCACCTATTTTCCGCCGTCAGGTTTCAATAGTGTAACCGAAACCGCCCACCTGCCCTGCAAGCAACCATCAGCAAGATGTCTTCGCAGGAACACCACCAGCAAAAATTCATCCCGCTCGCAGGACTACCCTCACAATCCCGTTCTCTCGGCACCACTTCCAACAATCACGTCCCTCTCGTCACGAACAACTAAACTCACTCCCCTCGCCCCGTAAATTCGGACGAAATAGTTTACATGTCGTATAAACGCAGCCAGAATTTGTGGGGAGAGGGGCGGAGGTGAGGGGAAAACAAATTCCTATTTTCAAAGTACAATTTTTCGCATTCCAGTGCTTTAATCCTACACCTGTGGTCACACCGTCAGGTGCCCCACACCGAGCGAAGTTCTAGCACCGAAGAGTTCGAAAAACACTATGAGAACAGCTGACTGCTAACTGACTTCCCAAGGACGTATTCTAAAGCCGTAGGGTGTGTGCAGCGGGAGGTGAACCGAAGTCGCAGTCGCGGCCATTATGGTTGACCTGCCAGTTCTATAGTGGTTGCACATCATAACCCGCGAAACACACCAATCTAGACTAACCGCTGGAGAACTTCTGGCCGAAGCACCATGCCGCCAGCAATTCGCGGGCTTTGGTTTGGCGTGTTAAGAGAGGTCGCGTGCTCCGCCGTGGCGAGTAGCACGCCAAACCTGTTGCGACGGGTCGGGACAAGCCCGAACGTCGCGGAGTTGGTCATTGTGCGTCGGGAGCGCACTTGTTCGTGGCGTGCAGCTCCAAACGCGAAACTGGGCCTTGTAGGTGTGGATTTATTGAATTGCTTCAAAGTAGCAGGCACACTCCATGTGCCGTGGCCTCAAAATTCAAACGATTTTTCAGTGGCGGACGGCACACGGAGTGTGCCTGCTAGTATAAATTCACAGCCTATTGGGCAAATGCTTCGCAACAGGTTTGGTGCGCTAACATGAGAGAAACGTGATTTGCACTTTGCGGGTTATCGTCGAATCCTAGTCTGCCGTAGTGACGAATCTTGCCGCTAATGCGAGCAGCCGGGGCCGACGGTTTCGAAGAAGTCGTTGCCTTTGTCATCGATGAGGATGAAAGCGGGGAAATCTTGGACTTCGATTTTCCAGATGGCTTCCATTCCCAATTCTTGATACTCGACGACTTCCACGTGTCGAATGTTTTCCTTGGCAAGTATAGCAGCGGGGCCTCCGATACTGCCCAGATAGAATCCGCCGTTCTTCTTGCACGCTGCTGTGACGGAGGGACCGCGGTTGCCTTTGGCGATCATGATCATGCTACCGCCGTTGGATTGGAAAAGGTCCACGTAAGCATCCATCCGACCAGCCGTTGTGGGACCAAAAGAACCGCTTGGCAAGCCCTCGGGTTTTTTCGCGGGGCCTGCGTAATACACCGGGTGCTCTTTGAAATACTCAGGCAGTGTCAGTCCCGAGTCGAGTCGTTCTTTTAGTTTGGCGTGCGCGATATCGCGCGCTACGATGATGGGACCGCTCAGCAACAAACGGGTAGTGACTGGGAAGCGACTCAGCTCGGCGCGAATATCTGCCATCGGCCGGTTGAGATCGATGCGTACGGCCGACTCATCTTTGCGATGACGAAGGTTCTCGGGGATGTATTTAAGCGGCTCGAATTCAAGCGACTCGATAAACACTCCGTCCTTGGTGATTTTGCCTTTGGCTTGTCGGTCCGCGCTGCACGACACGCCAATTCCGATAGGCAACGAGGCTCCGTGACGCGGCAACCGAATTACCCGAACGTCTAACGCAAAATACTTGCCTCCGAACTGGGCTCCGATTCCACAAGTACGCGCGGCTTGGAGCATTTCCTCTTCCATGGCGAGGTCGCGGAAAGCGCGTCCGTGGGCGTTGCCGGTTGTTGGCAAGTTATCGAGATATTTTGTTGAAGCGAGCTTGACGATTTTCATTGTCGCTTCAGCACTTGTCCCGCCGATGACAAACACGAGATGATACGGCGGACACGCTGCCGTTCCTAAAGTCAGCATCTTTTCGGTGAGGAATTTAACTAAGCCTTTGGGATTGAGTACGGCACGCGTCTCTTGATACAGGAATGATTTGTTTGCAGAGCCGCCGCCTTTGGCGATGAAAAGGAATTTGTATTCTTTACCATCGCATGCCGCCAAGTCGAGTTGAGCCGGAAGATTCGTCCCCGTATTCTTCTCGTCCCACATGTTGAGTGGTGCCATTTGGGAGTAGCGTAAATTGTTTTCGGTGTAGGCGTTGTAAACACCGTGAGCCAATGCTGCTTCGTCGCCGACGGACCAAACCGAGTTTCCTTTTTTTCCCATGACGATTGCCGTGCCGGTATCCTGGCAGAACGGCAAGACGCCTGCGCTCGACACGTCCGCATTCTTGAGCATTGTCAGCGCCACCATGCGATCATTGTCAGAAGCTTCGGGATCGTCGAGAATGGCGGCGACTTGTCGAAGATGTTTTGGTCGAAGGAAAAAATTAATATCGTGAAACGCTTGCGAGCACAGCAACGTCAACGCGTCTGGTTCGATACAAACGACCTGCTGGTCGCCAAATTTCCGCACGGAGACATATTCCTTGGTCAGCAGCCGATACTCTGTATCGTCGCTTTCGAATTCAAACAGTTCTTGATAGTGAAAAGGTTGTGTCGACATGATGGTCTCGATACTTTTTGTTTCGCTATTCGGTGTTGTAATGATGAATTTGCTTTAAAAGTAAAATGATGATGTCCCGGCAGTTCGATCGACCAGTCAGCGTTTCTTAGACTTGGTCTTTGCCTTGGTATTGGACTTTGAATTCGGTCTAGCTGGTTTGCGAGTTTGGCTGATCGATGCTTGGATGGCTTTCATGCAGTTTGGATTGTCGGCTTGATTGGTCGCTTCGTAAAGGAAGCGGCTAACAAAGGTCGGTCTCGGCTTGCCCCATTTCAATCGCGACAATGGCAGCGACAATGTTAGTTCGTCCCGGGCTCGCGTAATACCAACGTAACATAATCGGCGTTCTTCATCGACTTCGTTTCCATCACCCATGACGCTTCGTTGGTGAGGCAGGATGCCTTCTTCCATCCCAACCATGTAAACGATCGGGTACTCAAGTCCTTTTGCGCTGTGAAGGGTCATGAGCGAGACAGCATTTTGCTGCATTTGTTTTTCTTTTGGCGATTCGAATTCTTTGCCTGCCAAAGCGACCTCGGTCAAGAATCCGTTTAGCGTGGGCTCCTTTTTTTGAAGCTGGTAATCGGCAATCGCATTGATCACTTCTTCGACGGAATT
>JANMNK010001066.1:0-2184 GCA_031373875.1 Pirellulaceae bacterium
GGCTTGGTTGATCAGATTTCGGGCCGTCGCCAAATCGCCTTTTTCCAGGGCAAGTTTGGCCTGAGCGGCCATCGCTGCAACTTGATCGCGAGCGGCACTACTGTCCGAGAACAACGCAGTGGACGCGTTGTTGTTTTGCGAACCGCCAAGCGATGGCGGAGCCATCAGACCGGACGCCACAGTTGTGGCTGTTTTCGGAGCTGCATTCGCTGCGAGTTGAGCCAAGTAGTTGGAAACAGTCTGATCGATTTGAGCGACCGGAACTTTTTTGCCAAGTAGGTCACGCGTTTCCATCAGTTCACCGCGAACTTCAGGAACTTGTCGGAAATCGACAGCAGCGCGAGCGAACGACTGAAGCGCGAGGGCTTGGTTGCCTTCGTTCATCGCCGTGCGCGATTGTTCGAGCATGTTTCTCACCAAAGCCGGTGTGACTGGTTGCTTGGTCAACTCGACCGTTTTAGCAACCGATTCAATGGCTTTTAGAGATTGAGGGGTCGGATTCATCTTGGACGCTTGTCCTAGATGCTGTTCCGCTTCGCCGATCTTGCCTTGCGCAATTGCCATTCGCGCTTTGTCGATCAGCGATTCGGCGGAATCCGATGTGGATGCCGGCGGAGCCGCGAATTGTGCGACCGCAGGGCTGCAAAGGAACGATGTCGCGAGGGCGGCTCCCGTCGACCAGGCGACCGGTGACGCGGCTGTTGCAATGACAAACAGCCAACGCATTTTTCTCAGGGGGTTAGTCTCTTTCAACGCGACACTCCTTTTTCGCGATGTCCATATCTGGATGTGAGTTCGATGGTTCTCAGCCTTGTCAGCTTGAAGACCATCTCATCACATGCGTTTCGCTTTTCAACAACATCCCATTTTGGGCTGCAAATCCGTATTACATCCCAAAGTGTTGATCGCGGTTGCACCGGTTTTTTACGCGAACGCAAAATACCAAGGCACAATAGGCGCATGTAAGGCAAGTTTGTTAACGTGCGAATTATCTATTCGACATTTCGCCGTCAAGATCAGGTGTCAAAATCGGAAGAATTGTCATTTTCGTTACAATCCGTAAACTTCATGTAATGCACAAATACTTCCCGAACTACCCAATCTGTCGGCTCGGCTCAGGTTGCTAACATCCTGCTGGCAGCTTGAACCAAACACGAGTGAGTGTGTCCTAGTTTCAGGCTGGGAAAGCAAGACCAATTTGAGCAAATCAACCCCAGTCACTCATACTTTTTCACGGATCGTCGAAGATGGCAAATCAAGAAACCGCTTACAATTCCATGATTCAGCCGACGGGGGAAGCGACTGCTCAGATCGAAATGCCAGGGAATGCGTCGCCGATCCAAGTAATCGGTACCGAAGCAATTCGGCGAACATTTGACGACGGTTGTCTACAGCAAGCTATCAATTCGCGGCTCGCACCGGGCGTTTCTCGCGTCGTTCTAAATCCAGATGCTCACTTGGGTTATGGTGCCCCCGTTGGCTGCGTGATGGTTTCGCCAACGCATGTTTATCCCGGCCCAGTTGGCGTGGATATCAAGTGCTCGATGAGCTTACTCCAGACAAGCCTACCTGCCAGCGAAATCGAATCGCCTCAAGTTCGACGTGAATTGATTCGCGCGGTCCTAGAGCGCATTCCAACGGGACCGGGACGCGGGCAACGCGACGTACCCAAGAGCCGTCACGTCGACGAACGATTGGGATTCGACGTTGCGACCGAAGGAGCTTCGAAAAATGTGCTTGGGCGATTAGGTATCCCGTCCGAATGGGCGGAACGTTGTGAAGACGCTTTTCATCGTGCTCCCGACAACTCAACCGATTCGCTTGCGATGCGACTCATGCATCATCAACGAACGAAAACGCTAGCTAACTTTGCGAACAAGTGCACGCAGCTCGGCTCGTACGGTGGCGGTAACCACTTTGGAGAATGCGAAGTGGTCGATGTACGTCCTGACGCAAAATCGCAGCAAGTCGCCGAACAGTTTGGATTGGTTCACGACAAAGTCGCTTTCCTGTCACACTGCGGTTCGAGAGGGCTCGGGCACTCATTAGCTATGGGCCAGTTCAAGACGCTGAGTGACAAGTTTCGAAAGTCGGGAACGGCATTCCCTGCTGGCGACGCGCAGTTGGTGTATGCGGAAGTCGGCAGCCCGGAAGCGTTTGACTACCTTTGCGATATGGCCATCG
>JANMNK010001093.1:0-1631 GCA_031373875.1 Pirellulaceae bacterium
GTGCTGTACTTTTTCGATCGAACCGTATCGCCGCCACTGCATGCTACACGGGTTGGATGATATCGCGCTTACACTGGAACACGTTGACAAAATCGATGCCTACGAAAAAGCCCACGCCAGCGCCTAAGATGGACGTACTAGAACAACATCCTGAACGTGAATGCAATATTAACAGTCCACGATGAGAGTGACGTGCTTGTTTTCTTTCGTGTCACCTTTGAAATCTTTTTGCCCTCAATTTTTTTGCCATCCATCCCACCGCGTCTTCACTCGCCTTGACCTTTCAACTGCGATTGAAGATCTTTTTTCAATCGCTCAAGGTAAGGCGAATAACGCTCATGCGGCAATGGAACCTCGGTTGGCAAAGCAGCCAGCCTTCCCCGCATTTCTTTCTGTGTATATTCGCAGTGCGCCAAAGCGTTCATTGCGGAAATTGCATTGAAAAGACCACTTCGCTCGGCATCGGCAATTTCCAATAGTCCATCCAGGCCCCGCGTACGGTCCGATTGGTCACCGAATCGTGCCAGTGTTTCAGTTAAGACGATTTGCACCATCGCAGATTTTTCTTCGACCATCCGGTCACGAAGCGGTTTGAGGTCCAATTGCTCGCCTCGTACGCATCGAATCAGACTCTCAGTAGCCGCCCAATACCGAACGACGCTGTCGCCGGCGTCGAGCCCCAGTGGCAGTGAGTTGCCGACAGTTTCGTAGCGAGTTGCGGCATCGGCGGCTTTTTCGATTTCCGCGATAGGAAAACGGGAATCGTCGTGCCCCATAGTCCACGGAGCATCTTGACCGGATCGTGCAAACATTTCCGACTCGGGCATCAATCCCAAGTCGCGTGACTCCAGCATCCAACTCTATAAGGCTTGCCGCAGGCGATCCATCGTTGACTGCAAGTCAGTGTTGCTTGCAAGGTTGACAATTTGTTCCGGATCATTCGTTAAGTCGTACAATTCTTCCGAAGCTTTGGGCCGCCAAAAATAGCTCTGCGCATCGTTCGTTTGCTTCGACCGAAAAGCTTCGAACCAAACACGCGTAGTTGGAGTTTGAAACATGTAGTCCCAGTATTGCCCTTGAGCACGGTGCGGCATCCAATTGCGAATATACAGATACTGATCATCGCGAACGCTGCGTGAACAATCGTAACGTTCGTCCATACGATCCCGAAAACCAAATGAATAAGTATTCGGTTCCGATTTGTTTGGACCTAGAAAAGCTCGACCTTGTAGATGCGAGGGGATTTGCGCACCAGCCAAACTCAGCATCGTCGGTGCCAAATCGATAAAGCTAACCAAATCGTCGATAGCTGTTCCTGGCGCCAACGATCGATTCGCCAGCGATTTGAACTTCTCGGGCATAACGACGATAAGCGGCACGTGCAAACCCGATTGATACAACCATCGCTTGCTTCGAGGCATCCCGCTGCCGTGATCGCCAAAATAGAGAATGATCGTGTCGTCACGCAAACCATCGGCTTCGAGCTCTGCAAGGATTTGTCCAACGCGAGTGTCCATTGCACTGAGCTTATCATAATACTGCTCCCAATCTTGGCGAACTTCGGGCAGATCAGGATGATAAGCGGGCACGTGGACTTTGGCGACATCATGAACCGGCGTGTGCGGCCTAGT
>JANMNK010001099.1:0-2896 GCA_031373875.1 Pirellulaceae bacterium
CGCTTCGCGGTGGACGTTGGTATCATTTTTTGTGGCCAGCACCTCGTCGTTGTCTTTCCGAAATTTGGCGACCGGCAACTTGGCAGCGAGCCGAGGATGCCGTTTGGAATTATACGATCGGATTGCGATTACCGAAATTAATGTGGCTTGGGTTGCGCGCGGCCGTAGGCGCGATTATTTGGTTGGCGATTCCGAGCGCGCTGATCGTGATTGGAATGCGAGGTAATGACAATCCTGGCCAAGCTGTGATCGGTATGTTTGGTGGTGCGTTGTTGATGACGCTGGTCTTGATGTACTTGCCGTTCTTGCAAATTCAGATGGCCCGAGAAAATCGTTTCCCATCGATATTTGATGTACGCACCATTCGAAAAGATTTTAAGCGTGCTCCATGGGCATTCTTCTTCAGTTTTCTACTGACACTCGCATTAGCTTTGCCGCTTTATTTGTTTCGCATCGAGAAATTGCCGGAAGAGTTGATGTGGTTGCCAAGTTTGTTTTTTGTGCTGTTGATGTTGCCTGCCAGATTTTTGGTGGGTTGGGCACTGCGACGCGGGCATCGTGAGATCCCCAAGCGACTCTGGTTGTCTCGCTGGGTAGCTTGGCTGCTGCAACTGGTTGCTGTGCCGTTCTACTTGCTGTTCCTGTACTTGGCGACTCTGACATCGTGGGACGGTGCGTTGATTGTGATTTCGCAGCACGCGTTCTTGGCACCGGTGCCATTTGTTGGTCAGTAGGCCACACGAAGGACCGACTATTCTGCGGGTGGCTGGTCTTTGTACAGTTCGTCTCGACTACGTAGTTGAAAGAACAGGGCTCGTTTTTGATCGGGCAACGAATAGTCGAAACCTAGTTTACGAAGGAAGTTTTCGGACGAGCTGATCGCCATCACTTCGAGAATGCCTTTTTCTGCGGCTCGCTGAACACAGAATCGAACCAGTTCGCTCCCGACACCGCGTCCTTGGAATCGTTGATCGACCACTAACCCTTGGATTTCGCCTAGTTTCTTCGAATACACTTCGACCGTTGAAAATCCAACGAGCTTGTCATCCGATTCCGCTACGAATCCGTTGGGAATGAGAGCCATGAGTTCGGCTCGGCTGCGGCGAAGCAGTTTTCTTTGTTGGACGAAGGGCTGCATCAACTCTTGAATCGCCGTTATGTCGTCAGCCATTGCGGGTCGAATTGTGTAATCGAGTTCTTCGTTACTTGGTTCCGTAGACGTTCCCGCGTCGGTCGACTTGGACGAAAAAACGATCGTCGAAGCAGTCGAAGGCGTTTGGGAACAGCTCCAAAATCGAAACGCTTTCTCGAAGACCTCTGAGCCCGTTTGCAATTGCTCAAGCGCAATGTACTCGTCGCGTCGGTGAGCTTGGGCGATATCTCCTGGTCCGCACACGACGAGATTTTTCAATCTTTGCAATGCGCCGCCATCGGTTGCAAAGCACACGGTTTGGGGAGCAGCTGTGTCGGTAATCTTGAGCATCTGTTGGATGTGCGGCGCGGCTGGGTCGCACATCCAAGGACTCGTGCGATCGATAAAGTGATATTCGAGCCCAAGGCGTTGACACTCGGATTGCAACAGGTCGAGCAACGGTTGATGGTCGACGTTCGGCATTGGTCGCAAGAAAATATTCGCGCGCGCCATGCTTGGCGTGATATTCACGGCCAGTGGTTCATTTTGAAGCGTGATGTTCCACGAAAGAGTCGGTGGGTCGAACGCGTGGTTTTGCAGCCGAGAGTCGCTTTCCGTCTGCTTCTGCAATTCTAGAAGGAATGGCAGGATTGGTATCAAAGCATGATTTGCGTTAACGCCTTCGCGCGTGCTGCTGTGGGCAGCGATGCCTCGCCCCGTCACGGTACAGCCAAAGGCTCCTTTGTGGGCATGGACGACGTTGAGCAACGTAGGTTCGCCGACAATTCCGACAGTGTTGGCGTCCACCATTTCTTGGAAGAAGCGTGATTGTTGATCGACAATTTTCGCCCCGACCGTTCCGAGTTCTTCGTCGGCTGTGCAAACGAAGTATATTGGGTTCGATTGCTCGCGGACCGAGATGCGTTCAACAGCAGCCAAGGCGCAAGCCAACGAGCCTTTCATATCGCAACTGCCTCGGCCGTACAGTCGATTGGAACGGATTGTGGGCTGAAACGGTTTGCAGATCTCGATGTCCCAATCGTCGACGGGAACGACGTCGGTGTGGCACAGATAAGCAACGCCACCTTGGCCTTCGCCACGCCGAGCGACCAAACTCACTTTCGTTTGTTGATTGGCATCGACGTAGCTAAGTATCTCGAGTTCAAATCCGAGTCGGGTCAGGAAGTCAGAAACGCGGGTGGAGATTAGTTGGTTTGATTTTTGGCTTACCGAATCAACTTCTACTAATCGGCTAGCGTATTCGACAGCTTCCATGAAAGCGTTTTACCCTAAAAATGGCTTGGATTTTGGATTAGAAAAGAGAATCGGGACGGCGGGACTTTTTGTGAGCGGTAAAGGCGTCGCCACCGGTTTTTCCTTGGGTGAACCGGCGGTTTGCGACTGGACCGCTCATTTGCCTGGAACAGATCGCAAACTGCTGGAAATCGATCAAGAAGCGGCGGGGTCCGAGTCGGCAACGAATTATTAGTCGTGAGAGCGACTTGGGAAAGCCGGTCTTGGCATTAAATTGGAAACGATCGAATATTCGATTGACTTTGCGAAGTTTGATAAAAACGGAGTTTGGGTAACACTCAGTCGCTCTGCCGGGAAATCGTGAAAAGTTGATTAAAACCTAGTATAACCGTTTTTGAACAGTCAGGTTACTTTTGAAAAAGTGATTTGCCTGCTATTTTGCTGTCTGGCCGAATCGAGATTTTCAGCGACACCATTTGCATCACAATTTGCATCATCATTAGCACCACC
>JANMNK010001123.1:0-3425 GCA_031373875.1 Pirellulaceae bacterium
TCCGTCGTCAAATCGGTCTCTAACGTATTTGACAAAACCACCACATTGCTCAACTTTCCATCGATGTAAATAGAGACGCCTTTCGCGTCTTTCGATCCATCATAACTAACGAGTGCATAATGCCACTTACCATCACCAATAACATTCTCAGCGACCATTTTGATAAAGTGATTACCTGAAGGTGCTTTGTCGATGTAACGGTTTTTTAGATGAGCCGTTATCCGGCCGTTTTCAATCCATAGGTCAAACCCTCGAAGCTCGTTGGCAATATCCATACGTGAGAAGAGGCAACTGTATTGGGGTGAATCATCTGTCAGAAACCAACAACCGTATGAAAATGGTCCCGAGATTTCTTCGTCATATCCAGAACTCAATTTCGAAGATGAATGTCCATCAAACCGGAGGGCGTCGCCGAACGGTCCTTCAACTACATCGACGGAATTTATTTGGTTCGGTTGTGCAGGGGTAAGTTCGCTCAAGCTCGCCAAGGGCGCGAAAACGGAAGTTGGAAAATCGAAACTCTTATTCGCGGAGATGATTTTTGCAATCCATTCTGCTTTAAACGTTTCCTTTGATTCCAGAAAAGCGTTGCGAAGTTGCTCCGATTCTTGTTTAGCAGCGTCAAGTTTTTTTAACCAAGGTTGATATCGCGACAATTGAGATTGGAACTGCTCAGCAACAATCCGTTCTACTAATTCGCCCTGACCCAAGGAACGCAACGACCATATCGCAGCCGCTCTCAAATCGGACGATGTTGCTTCCTTCAATATTTTCTCTATTCGGTCGATTGCTCGTTTCAGACTAGGAGCATCAAATGCATCCGAAGAAAACTCGCCTATCGCTAGAACCATCGCTTGCAGTCTCGTACGGTCCGCTTCGGTAGATATTTTTTCCAACAAGGGCAAAGGACTACAGCCTCGATTTTCTAACCAATGCACGAGGAAACCTCTGAGCCTCGGCTCCTCATTTCCCTCCATCGCGGCCCAAACCAAATCGTATTGTTTGAATAGATAAAGCGCCACGACCGCATTCGATTGATGAACCGCGAAAATATCTTTTTCACCTTCGGTTGCATCGGGCGACAGTGTCTTGCTAATTTCGCTTTTCGCCATTTCGATGACCGATACATCTTTACCGTGCAAGGCATGAATAACGAGTGGATACTGCATTTCGTCACAATCGAGCAATAAGTCAAACAATTTGCCTGGATTGTCCTTTTCGTATTCCACAAGTGATTCCGTCGCAAACAAACGTTGCTGCTGTTGCACCTTGGGCTCACGTTCGAGAAAAATTTCATTCAACTTCGGAATGATGGATGGAGCAACGGGGCGGAGCGCTTGGCGAAGTGGTGCGAGTTCGGACGGATAAAGACGCGTCAACGTTTCCGCAACAAAACGACAGAAAGCGGAGTCCTGCCAAACTGGGTTGGACGAGTCAACTTGTGCGATCGCACAAGCCGCTTGCAATCGTTCTCGGTTGGGAAGCTTTGGGTCATCAGCTATTTTCAGGTAATCGGTGGGGAGCTGAATAAGATTGCCCTTTAGCGATTCGCATATTGGCAGAAACTGTTCGGCATCCACGCGAGGCAATTGAGCGGCCAAGTATTCAACATACTCCGGCGAATCTTGTACTAGTGCCATCGCAGCGTGCAATTTCTCTTGCGAACCGTCGGCTTGGTCACGGAATGCTCGCCGAAGTTTGTCATTAGCCCACGTCCGATAGTTTCTCAATTCCCCTACAACGTCCGCAACTCGAGCCGTATCGGCTTTCAGCAGCGCATCGACCAAGCGAGAGGCTTCGGCGGCATAACGTTCATTCAATCTCACGTTCGCTAGGCGTTGATTTTCGGATCGAATAGCGCCTTGAATGCCAACAGCGCCCACGACGATCAACGCAACCGCGATAACAGAAATGCCTAACCAAAATCCGTGGAACTTAGCGGCGGCTCGCATCATCGCTTTTTCCCCGTCACCCCATTGGCTCGCGGAAGTCAGCAGGCGAATTCGCGAATGCTCAAGTAACGATGGCAGGTATCGGTTTGTGTGTTTGGTATTCCAGAAACCAGATTGTTCCTCAAGAAGTAATTCGGCACGGCCTCTCCGCGTTTCGCGTTTTTTACGGCTGAGCCAGTTTCGAAGTGCCGTGATGAGATAGTCATGCGCAAGCCGATAGTATTTCTGTTTTGGATCGGCGTGAATTCCTTCCGAAGACTCGTTTCCTATCTCTTGCGACATGCCTTTCGGATCGGTCGGCGAAATCAATCGCAGTTCTCCGTCAAGCACGCGAATGAGATCATCAAATTGTTTGTAGTCAGAATAACCGGACGCTTGAAAGAGTTGTTCGTAGGATTTCAATTGCACATTGATCATGGTTCCGGCTTCGGGTAGTAACGACTTCAGCACGGCTCGTGCAGCCACCTGATGCAATCGAATCCGCGGATTGGCTTGTGCCCCAAAACTTTCCTCCAAAAAGCTTACACCAACCCCTTCGGTCCCTCCAATTTGCTTGAGGGACGAGGCCTTCCACGGCTTGTTTTTCATCATTTCGGCATAGACCGCAAGTCGCACACACATCACTTTGCCGTCTTGCGCAAGCCCTTCAACAGATTCTTCAATAAACTTCCTTTGGTCAGAATCCAATTTTGCTTGCGGAGGCAATGTACCGTAAGCGCGACCGAAAGCGATCAATACTTTTTCCGCGTGATGTTGGGGGAATAAGTCGATCGCTGCAAAATTCTTGCCCTGAACCAGATCGATTTCTAGGTCTTTGAGAAACCAAGTAACTGCCATCCAAAAGTCAGCACGCACGAGCAAGATGGCTTGGACTCGTTCGCCATCACATTGCCGAAGGGCCTTGAACAGTTCATTGTTTGCTACTGCTCGTTTGGCATGTAACCATTGTTCGAACTGATCGAAAATCAGAAGTACCTTTTTCCCTTGCGGCGGTCCGCCCCCGCGGCGAATTGTTGCGATCGTATCGGGAAGGTCGAGTTCGGCGTTAATTTCAGAAAATGTTTTCTTGAGTGCCTGTTCAAGCTTTTTCTCTGTAAATTCTTCCGAGCTTTCGATGAATATTGGCACCACATGACATGCAAGCCGTGGCAATAGTCCGGCCTTTACAAATGACGACTTGCCGCACCCCGATGGACCATAGAGGAGTCCCACCGAGCACGACTCGTCTGCATCCAAGGCCTCGATTCGGTCCTTCCAAAATCTAAGGTTTTCGGGAAGTCCTTCTCGACCTCGTGGACCTGGCAAAAGTTCGATAAAAAAATCGGAATCGTGCGCATCGAATGACCTGAGTCCTTTCGGAACGACCGAGATCACGTTAGAGGCCGATGCTTGAGAAACTGAACCTGGTTCCGTAGGCGTTTTTCCGCTGTTCGGGGTTGTTCGTTCGCCAATTTCTCTTGCCGGCTGCTGAAG
>JANMNK010000024.1:0-3989 GCA_031373875.1 Pirellulaceae bacterium
GAACGATCGATATCGACACCACCGAAAATGCGGGGTAGATTTACTTTTCTACTGTCTGTGGTGCATTGAAAATTTAGGAAAGGAAACTCGCGATGAAAAGACTCAAAGCAATCTTGGGAAGTTCAACCGTTCGATGGACCAGGAGATTGGTCCTTTATCCGCTGGCGTTGCTTGCGGCAGTCGCTTTCGGAAATCAATTTCCAAAAGATCGACTGTTTAACTTCTTCGATTCGAAATCGACTGCGGTCGCAAGCCATGACATTGTGACGAGCAACATTCAGCCACTGAATCGTGTCGTTCAGCAAGGCACGACCAAGGTGCAAGATCGGCCGCGAACTTCTTCGTCATCATTTGCTTCCTCCGGTCAAAGCAGAACATTTTCAGTTCCCCCGTCGCCCAGCAGTTCCTACGTGGAAGATCGTACTCGCCCATTTGATGACTCGCGTCAAGGCAATGCGTCGCGGCTGGCGAGCCTTACCCAGCACTACTCTGCAACGCCGGATGCGTCCAAAAGAGAAGAGTTGCAAAAGCAAATGCTTGATGTGTTATTAGCAGAGTTCAACGCGAGTCAATCAGTGGAACGGGAAAAACTGACCAGTGCCAAGCAGCAAATCAAACTTTGGGAAAATACGCTCGATAAACGCGACACGATGAAACGAGAAATAATCGAGAGTCAATTGTTTAAACTGCTCCAACGTCCCGTTCCCTTGGACTTTGATTTCCGAGGGGAAAAGAATATGAATCTCAACGAGCCAACGACCAACCAAACGCAGCTTGATGCCTACTGGGCTTCGCAATCCGCAGCGCAAACGGTGCCGAAAGACGCGGAACTACCAGCCCTGGAAACTGGAAACGCCGCTTCTGATGCAACGCCCATTCCTAATGCGATTCCTTCAGAGCAGATTGAAAACACGGCTTACTAAATTCCAAGCCGACCTTCGTTCCATCGGCTCATGAACCAAAACGGACAGCATCGTTGTGACAAGCGAGCTGTCCGATTCGAGCCGCACAGCCATTGCATGCGACTGGCAAAGGCTATCAACCGATCGCAGCCGATCGTAACTTGTCTACGAGCGCGATGATTTGCTCGACGGAAAGTTGCTCGGCGCGGACGTCGGGGCGGAAGTCCGTTTCCGACAAGAGCTCGTCGATGTGCGCTTTGGAAAAGGAATCGGGCAAAGCACTGGCCAGGGAGCTGCGAAGCAATTTGCGGCGATGACAGAAAATGCCGCGAACGATTGAATGAAAATATTCGGGGTCGACCAAGCGAGCTCGCTTTTGTGCATTCGGGCAAATTTTCAAAATCGCCGACTCGACACGCGGCTTAGGCCAAAAGACTTTTGGGCTCATCAATCGAACGATTTCGCAATCCGCTTGGCTTTGGATCCAAATGCTCAGCGCGCTGTAATCCTTGACGCCCGGCGGAGCCGTGATTCGCTCGGCCAGCTCCTTTTGGATCGTAACAACCATCCGCTCGGCCATCGGCGTGATGGACAGCATGTTCGAGACAATCGGAGTCGCGACGTTGTAGGGCAGATTAGCGACAAGCTTGAGTTTCGCCACCGGCAACAGTTTGCACTCGGCTTGAATTTTTTCGATCAGCTCTTCGCGAAAATGATTCTTGTTCTTGAGCGCGTCGTAATTCAAGAGCGAGATGTTGTCAAAATCTCGCAACTCCGATTTTGCCATCGCCGCCATGTCGCGATCAATTTCGACCGTAATCACGTGTCCGGCCAACGGAGCCATTTTCGAAGTCAGCGATCCCATGCCCGTTCCAACTTCGAGGATCACATCGTTGGGCTGGATATCAGCCGTACGCACAATAAGATCGAGCAAGTTCATGTCGATCAAAAAATTTTGGCCGTAGTTTGTCTTGGGTTCCAAGCCAGCCGCTTCGAATTTGGCGGACAAGTACTTATACGTCTGACGTTCTGACATCTATTTATTCCGTTGTAAAACTTTCGCTCGCGCGTTGCACGTACTTGGCCAAAATATCCGTCTCCAAATTCACCGAGTCGCCAACTTGAAGGCGGCCCAAGGTCGTTTCTTGAAGCGTATGAGGGATGAGGGCTACCGAGAACGAACTGTTGGAGACATTCACCAAAGTCAAACTCACTCCATCGATGGCAATCGACCCTTTGCTGGCCATTTGCCTCAGCAAACCGATCGGGGCCGAAAATTCGAAATCGGACCAAGCACCTTCGTCGCTTCGACGCACCAACTGCCCTTGGCCATCGACATGACCACTGACAAAATGCCCCCCCAAGCGATCTCCGACTCGCAACGACCGTTCAAAGTTGACTTGGCTGCCTACTGTCAAACTGCCTAGATTCGTCTTGGAAAGCGTTTCTTTACCGGCTTCGAAAGCGAGTACATTTTGCGATATCTCGACCACGGTCAAGCAGCAACCGTTCAATGCGATGCTCTCGCCCATTTCGACGTCGGTCACCGAAGTAGGGAATTCGAATGCGAGTTTAACTCCCGCAATCATAGCCTCACTGGATTTTAGTTTTGCTTTGCCTTGGACAAGTCCCGTAAACATCAGTCGCAACCGTTCAACGAGTATTTTCAGTTTTTAGATATTCGCGTTCTTTTGAGATGCTGCCTATCCTACGAAGTCGATAGTCTTTGGTGCAGGCCCTATGCGATGATCGCGAATTGGGACAAAATGTTGCCTTCAACAAATTACGCAAGAAAACGATACTTTTTGGGAGTTCTCGATGAGCTTTATTGAACAAATTCATGGCCGCCAAATCCTCGATAGCCGCGGCAACCCTACTGTTGAAGTCGAAGTAACACTGGTTGACGGGTCGTTTGGGCGAGCGGCTGTGCCAAGCGGTGCGAGCACCGGAATGCACGAAGCGTGGGAGCTTCGCGATGGCGACAAATCAAAATTTCTCGGCAAAGGTGTCAGCAAAGCGATTGAGAACATCAATTCCGTCATCGGCGAACACTTGATCGGGGCGGACGCTCTGCAACAAAAAGCGATCGACGCGACCTTGTGCGAACTTGATGGCACACCGAACAAAAAGAACCTTGGGGCAAACGCTCTGCTCGGCGTATCATTGGCCGTGGCTAAGGCAGCAGCGAATTTCACCAATCAACCGCTTTATCGATACTTGGGCGGGGCAGGGGCCTGTTTGCTTCCCGCGCCGATGATGAACATCGTTAACGGCGGACAGCATGCAGACAACTCGGTTGACGTGCAAGAGTTCATGGTAATGCCGCTTGGGTTCGATACGTTCAGCGAAGCACTGCGGGCTGGCGTCGAGATCTTCCACAACTTGAAGAAAGTTCTGTCTGAGAAAAAACTAAATACGGCCGTTGGAGACGAAGGCGGATTTGCTCCTGACTTGGGCAGCAACCGCGAAGCCTTGGACTTGATAATGCAAGCGATCGAACGCGCGGGTTACAGACCCGGTGACCAAATCCAAATTGCGCTCGATGTCGCAGCCACCGAGTTCTACGACGCCAAGTCCAAACTGTATGCAATCGACGGCAAGAATCTTACGGGTGACGAAATGGTTGACTTCCTGGCCAACTGGGCAGACAACTACCCGATCTGCTCGATCGAAGACGGCTGCTCCGAAGACGACTGGGAAACTTGGAAGAAACTGACCAACCGGCTTGGCTCCAAAGTGCAGTTGGTCGGCGACGATTTGTTCGTCACCAACACGACCCGACTGCAACGCGGCATCGACGAAGGAATTGCGAATAGCATTTTGATCAAAGTTAACCAAATCGGGACTTTGTCAGAAACCATCGAAGCCATCCAACTGGCTCATCGCAACAATTACACCAGCATTTCAAGTCACCGAAGCGGCGAAACCGAAGATGCCACCATCGCCGACTTGGCCGTTGGCCTTTCCACCGGCCAGATCAAGACGGGTTCTGCATCTCGCAGCGACCGCATGGCCAAATACACCCAACTCCTCCGAATCGAAGACGAGCTTGGCAATCAAGCCTCCTACGCCGGTAAAATGTTCAAG
>JANMNK010000034.1:0-2870 GCA_031373875.1 Pirellulaceae bacterium
GAACGATCCTTGGCGAGTTGTCATGAGTACCGATCATCCCAATGGCGGCTCATTCTTGGCTTACCCGCAAATCATTCGGTTACTGATGGATCGAACTTACCGGAAAGATGTTCTCAAGACATGTCCGCCGGAGATCAGGAACCGTTCCACGCTGTGGGACATTGAACGAGAATACACGCTCAACGAGATCGCGATCATCACGCGAGCAGGGCCTGCAAAAATTCTCGGGCTAAAAAATAAAGGTCACCTCGAGCCGGGCGCGGATGCGGACATTACGATTTACACGCCAAATGAGAACAAGGAACTCATGTTCGAAATGCCTCGCTTGGTAATCAAGTCGGGGCGGGTCCTTGTCGATCAAGGCGACATTCGTGAGACGCTGATCGGAAAAACGCTGCACGTCCAACCCTGTTACGATCACGAACTTGAAAAAGATATTCAGGAATGGTTCGAAAGGTATTACTCGATCCGTTGGAGAAATTACCCCGTGGATTTGAGCTACTTGTATGAATCCTGCGTGGTGCCAACATTATGAGCACTCCGACAAATGAAGCTCCAACAACCAATCTCAAGCTTCATGGCGTCGAGATCGTCGACACGTTTGCAGAAGCGTTTCCGATCAAAGCGGCTCGTTTGATTATTACCGCCGAAAACGAACACTGGGCTAGAACAGCAGCAACCGTCATGTGTGGTAACGCGACCAGCGTGATCGCTTGCGACGTAGAAGCCGCGATCGAGCGCACGGTTGCAGCCGAGGAAACCCCAGACGGTCGACCTGGCGTGGCGGTGCTCGTCTTTGGTTTCAGCGTCGAAGCATTGGGCAAATCATTGCAAGGTCGCGTGGGACAGTGTGTGCTGACTTGCCCGACGACGGCTTGCTACAACGGCATATTCGATTGTCCCAAAGAAAAGCAAATTCGTATTGGCGGAGCTATTCGCTATTTTGGTGATGGCTTTCAATCTGCAAAGAAATACGAGGATCGTCGCTTTTGGCGAATCCCAACGATGGATGGCGAGTTCGTATGCGAAGATTTTTTCGGAACCGTGACGGGAGTAGCGGGGGGGAATTTATTGATCTGTGGAAAGAACCAATCGTCAGCGCTCGCTGCCGCCGAAGCTGCAGTTGAGGCAATCGGCACAGTTCGTGATGTCGCGTTGCCGTTTCCTGGAGGTATTGTGCGGTCCGGGAGCAAAGTCGGTTCGCGATATCCGAAACTCAAAGCGAGTACCAATGACGCTTACTGTCCCAACCTTCGAGGCCTAACGAAAACCGAACTACCACAGAACTGTCATGCGGTCTACGAAATCGTGATAGATGGACTTTCCTTTGACGCCGTTCAGTCGGCGATGAAGCTTGGTGTGCATGCCGCATCGGCATCACCGAACATCGTTCGAATCACCGCAGGGAACTACGGTGGAAAACTTGGGAAACACCATTTTCACCTTCGCGATTTGGTGTGATCGATCATGTCCGATCAGGATCAGTTCCTTGATGTTATCGATCGCGACGAAGCCGAAATGCGATTTCGGGCAGCTTTGAATTTACTGCCCTTAGGAAAAGAAATCGTCGCTGTGAGCAACTCACTAGGACGAGTGCTTGCCGAGAACGTTTTAGCTCAAGTCGACGTGCCGTCCTTCGATCGATCCAACTACGACGGCTACGCAGTTCGTGCGTCGGACACGTTGGGCGCAAGCGAGATGGTTCCGCAGTTTCTAAACTTGTTAGTTGAGACCATTGACACTGGCAGCGCGCCTACGATGGTTATTCAACAAGGGCAAGCGGTTGCGATTGCCACTGGCGGGATGTTGCCCCGAGGCGCTGACTCGGTTTTGATGGTCGAATACACTGACGAACAAAACGAGCGTCTCGTCGTGCGTCGGACTGTCGCGCCGGGTTTCGGAATTTCTTTCGCAGGGACCGATATTGCTGTTGGCGAGACGGTACTGCGAGCGGGAACGGTTTTGACGAGTCGTGAAACCGGAGTCCTGGCTGCCTTGGGCGAATCGGTCGTTAGTGTGTGGCGCCAGCCTCGTGTTTCGATCATCTCAACTGGTAACGAGATAATCGCGCCAGGTAAACCCATGCGGTCCGCGTGCGTGTATGACTCGAATTCCCAGGTGCTTGCCGATGCGGTTCGGGAACAAGGCGGCATTCCGCACTTCGCTGGCATCATTCGCGATAACGTGGATGAGCTTAGAGAAGTAGTGCGCAAGGCATTGTCCGAGTCCGATGTTGTGTTGCTTTCGGGTGGCACCAGCAAAGGCAAGGGCGATCTTTGTTATCGCGTCGTTGCAGAATGGAAAGATCCCGGCATCGTCGTGCACGGTGTTGCATTAAAACCCGGAAAACCCGTCTGTTTGGCAGTCACTCACGGGAAACCGGTTGTGATTCTTCCTGGGTTTCCGACTTCGGCGATATTCACGTTTCATGAGTTCGTTGCCCCGGTGATTCGACTGCTCGCAGGTCGCCGAATTGAGGCTCAAGAATTTGTGTCAGCATCGATGGCGATCAAGACGAATTCGGAGATTGGCCGAACCGAGTATCTCTTGGTAGGACTTGTCAAGAACAAAGGAGGACTTGCGGCTTTTCCGATGGGCAAAGGTTCCGGTTCCGTCACTACGTTTAGCCGAGCTGATGGCTTTGTGACAATCCCGCGTCACACGGAAATTGTCGAAGCGGGAGAGCAAGTTCAAGTTCGTCTGATTGGAAGGACCCTTGAATTGGCCGACCTGATCGTAATCGGCAGCCATTGCGTTGGGCTTGATTATTTGCTGACCCAGCTTCAACTACGTGGGGTTCATGCGAAATTGCTGACGGTAGGAAGCAGCGCGGGTTTAATGGCGGCAAAACGCGGCGAATGCGATCTTGC
>JANMNK010000059.1:0-3256 GCA_031373875.1 Pirellulaceae bacterium
CATTCGCACCTGACAAACGCGGAAGTCCATCGATCGAAATAGCTGTTCTGCCAGCAACAAGAACGACTGGATTGGAAGCATCCGAAGGAGCCGTTTCGTAACCAAACTTGTCGACGAAACTAATTTTGTAGTTATACGAACCCGGCGTTAAAGTTCCACCCGTTGCTGGCGCTGTAGCGATACTATTGCTTAATGGAATTGTGTTATCCAAAACTACACCGCCCGGTGTACCTTGAATCAAGATGTTCTCGGTTACAACGTGGGTGATATCGATATCATCAAACCGAGCCGCAACACTCAGTGGTTTGACATCCGTGCCCGCAAGCGTTTCGACGCGGACAAACAATCCGTTGATCGAGTTGTTGACAAGACTGTTGTGGTGAATCTCCGGTCCGACGCGGTCATAATCGCTTGTAAAGATACCGTTGAGCTGGAATCGAGGCTCATGAAAATTGGTTTCTTCGAAACTATCTGGCGCTGCACTCATCGCAGCGTCTGCACTCGAAAAAATCCGATTGTGCGTTACGGTCGGACGGTAATCGATGGTGTGAATCGGATCGACGACTTGTTGAATCGAATCAACGAGAACATTGCCGCCACCACCGTACCGCATGTCGGCATGATTGACGTATTGCAAGAAGATGCCTTGGTCTTCCAAGTCCAACTTGCCCGAAGCGCGATCATTATCTCGGCGGAATTGAATTCCACCCCAATCGCCTGCGGCTGGAACTGTACGAGGCGCGTAATTATCGAAGACGACTGACTCGTCCAGCCACGAAGTAAAGTAAACGCTTCCCGGAGCAGCACCCGTAGCCGTGCGTAACAGTTTTCCGTTTTGATCGGTCAATACAGGAGCGCCGAGTACTTGAATCGCGCCGCCGCTGCGGTCGGTATTGAGGTTGGTACTGCCGACACCGATTCTCGATCGACGCATTTTGAAAATCGCACCAGCGTCAACCATCACAGTCACGCCTCGCGGTACATCCATCGAGGTGCCGTCACTCAAAGCTCCGCCGCCGATCAGACCATAACCAACTTCGTAGCTAAAATTATCGTTCAGCGTTTCCAATCGATTGTCTGCACCACCGTTGCCGACAATTCGAACAATGTCGTCGGGTTGAGCTACTGAGAATGCATTGGTTACGCCGCTTCCTGCGATGTTATTAAAAGGTTTTGCAAGTGATCCGTCGGCTTGTGGACCGGCTGCTTTGTCGACGAAAATGGTTCGACCATGGACTTCGAGGATTTCTAATCCTGATGCAAGCTGAACAAGTCGCTCACCACTTAATGTTACGCGTGCACCGTTGGCAATCGCGCTAACACCAAGTTCCGTTCGCAAGTTAATCGCCGACGCCAGCGAATTAGCTAAGTCACCGCGAGTCCCATTGGACTTGAACGGGATAATCGTATTACCTAGGCCAACGACGGGATCGGAACTGAACTCAAATCGACGTACGACTCCCGTCGCACCGGTGATCGTTATAATCTTGCCTTCGAGCGAGGTTGATGCACCCGCATTGAATTCCAAGACGCGATTGAGCGGTCGGGTTTGGAACCAGAAATTGTACGTGCCACCTGGCTTGCCATCGCCATCACCGTCAATCGTTTCGCTTCGATCACCCAGCAATCCGCCAGCGACATCTTGAATCGCGTCAGACGTATCCACTTGTGCTCGATAATTCACTCGCAAGTCGTAACGACCTTGGGTTCTGCCACTAAAGCCGGTATTTGCAATGGTCGAGTCGTAACTGTTGTTACCGCTTGCGCTGACGCCCAAGTAGTAAGTACCGGACGATAGCAATTGGCGAAGGTATGAATCGTCGCTGTAGTAATCGTCGTTCTGCGCTACCAATTCGACTTTGCCGCCAGCCAAAGTAATTGGACTGTACGTGATGTTCTTGTCACCGACCAACGTTGTCACGCTGCCCGTCACTACGGTGACCTTGACCAATTGACGCGCCGCTGCGTTATTGTTGATCGCATCGACAAAATGCTTAACCGTCGATTGGGCGCCGGGTCGGCTATTCAAATCAACTGTGACCAAGTTTGGAAATACTTGGACAATTGGTCCAGATGAGTTTCCGTGGTCAGACTTGGTTACAAATATCTGAAGTTGATTGCCAAGCTTGCCGGGCTTCACCGCATCAAAACGCAACGATAGGCCTTCGCCTGCATTCAGGTTACTGGTGGCAACCGCTTGCGTTTGGCGATACAGTTCCAAATGTGTGTTGAGAGGACTGCTCGTTGCCAATCGTTCTGCAAATGTTTCTGCTGTGAACAAACCAACGCGATCGACACCACCGAAATCGACGTCAAATTTGTATAGGTCCACGTCGGTTCCGTCGGGACGGAAGAGATGTTGACCGTGAAGGATATCGAAATTGCCTGGGAAGATAGGCTCGATCGATGCGTCCGCGTTATTCAAAAAACCCGCATTCAGTCGCATCAAGATAGAATTTGGCAATTCGCCTGCGTGCTCCAACCCAAGCAACATTCCGATACCGGCCATCGCATTGCGCAGCCAGTCTTCGCCGTAGTTGTCGCTCCATTGCCGTGCGGCATCCAAAATCAGCAGCGGGTTAGCAAATGTTGGATCGATTCGAACGCCAAAATTTGTTTCTTGACGAATCGTGGTGCCTGCAACAGGCTGCAAACCACCGGGTACACCCGTTGCAACCGTGATTCCTCGATCGGCTGTTTCGATAAACTGCACACCCAGATAGTTTGACCACAGCGAAAAGGCTTCGCGAGCTCGCAAACGCTGCTTTTCGGTAATGCCGTTTTCTAAATTGTTGCCAGCAGCGTCTCTGCTGTAGAAGAACTTAAAGTTGTACAGAACCGTCGTGATACCTGCAGTGCGGTCGGCGCCAAAGTCTGCGTAGACGTGCTGCTCAAATCCATTGCCGATTTCTTCTGCGAGCGTTCGATGACCTGGATCGTCGCTGGCACCGGGCAAGTCCAGCAGAAACGGTTGCGGGTCAATGTTGGAAGTCAGAAGGAGACTGGTCTGAGCGGTGGTCGACGAGCCGATTCGGCCCAAGTCCATCGCTGTATCGAAACTGCTTCCTAGACCGTAGAGAATTACCGGCGAATAACTTAAAGGTTGAGTTCCTACGACCGTGTTCCGATTGCCTTCGAGCGATACACTGACCAGCGCATTCGCGCCCGAATCTTGCGCGATCGCTTGAGCGACTTGCAAAGCTGTCGTTGTTGTGCTTCTTAGGTCGACGGTAATGGCATTACCATTCGTCGTTAC
>JANMNK010000088.1:0-5774 GCA_031373875.1 Pirellulaceae bacterium
GATTCGCAAAACGCCCTAATGCAGCAGCCCATCGAAATCGCCCGGGAAATGGCAGTGTTTGGCTCGTCAAAGCTCGGGCGATTCGGTCGATCAGAGGCCGACTGCGTTTGTCTTCGGAATAGGCGCGAAAACTGGATATGAGTTCGCCGTAGGGTACTCCCGACGGGCATGCGGTTACGCACCCCAGACAACCAAGGCATCGGTCAAGGTAGGGTGTCGCTTGATCAAGCGGTAGTTGGTGTTCTAAGACGCCCCGCATCAAAACGATCCGACCGCGAGGCGAATCCATTTCTTCGCCAAGGACTTTGTACGTCGGACACGTGGGGAGACAAAATCCGCAGTGCACGCAAGTGCTGATCGCATGGGCCATGGCGTCGGCCTGCGGCATTGCGATTGCTTTGATATCGATTTTGTGTTCCATGATCGGGGCGTCGTGTTCTTTTGATGGTGGAGTGGTCTTGCGGCCGCAAGGCAACCAGGAATGGACCGCGGACCAATCTGTACAATCCGGTTTTAAGTGAATTTGTTTTCTGGGTCGAGTGCGCGTTTAATCGCTTGACCGAAAGCTCCTGCAACCCATGGCTGACTTTGGTGTGGGGATTTGGATCGCGAAAAGTATTTTTGTGCTGGAATCAGGTTCTTGCAAATATCTGGAAGCGATTCGCCAGCAAGCCACGCAACGTTGCCTCCGACGCAATAACGGCGTTTCAGATTCGTGCCTATCAATGCCGCTTCGAGTTCGGGGATCGATTGCGAAGTGATTGCGAGTTTGTACAGGGAATCTTGAGGTTGCACCCATTCAAAATTCGCAGCCGCTTCCCAAAAAACTGTATCGGCATGGTTTTCCATCACTTCGGAAACAGCAACCAACTGTCGCAATCGTTCGATTCGATTTGGAATGGCAGATGCGATTCCACCAATACGCATCGCTAAATGATATCCGTTTGCTCCGGAATTGATCGGCAGCACGTCGAGAGCTTCGAGGTCCATCTGCGATGTTGCCAGTTTGTTCATGCAAGAAATAACGTCTTCAAGTTTCTGAAAACTCCTGAAAAGTGTGATGTAAGATTCGGGGCGTGGAAAAACTTTGAACGTAAGTTCGTACATCAGCCCCAACTTGCCTTGACTGCCAACCATAAGTTTTGGAAAGTCGAATCCTGCTGCATTTTTGACGACTTGGCCGCCCCCGCGAATACAATTGCCGCGTCCATCGATGAAGCGAACTCCTAAAAGGAAATCTCGAATTCCTCCGAACCGAAATCGCCCAGAACCAGACGCATTACTGGCGACCGTTCCGCCAATGGTTGCATCGCGTTTGGCCAACAGTGGATCAAATGGCAGGTACTGTCCTTGTTCGGCAAGTAACTCGATAAGTTCGGAAACACGGGTTCCGCTGAGCACGGTTACAACAAATTCTTGTGGGTCGTACGAAACGATGCCGTGCAATGCATGTGTGGAAATCAAAGTTGCGTCGTCTGCATCATGATGGAATCCGCTCTTTGAGCTGTTTCCGACGACGTGGATTCGTTTCGAGCTTCGAATGATTTGCTGCAAGTTCGCAACCGTATCGCTGACCGTGCACTCGGTTATTGTTAATTCACTCACGGGACATGACTCCCGCTTTTTCCAGAGGATGTAAACCCGATACGGTTAACGCAGGTGCTTGTCCCTCCATCAACATTTTGCCGGGATTCGAGATGTTCTTCGGATCGATTTCGCGGCGCAACTGGTACATCGATTCCATATCGTTGGGCTGATACATCTTGGGTAGATAAGCTCGTTTTTCCATTCCGACGCCGTGTTCACCCGTAATCGAGCCATCATAGCGAATACACAATTCAAGGATCTCGGCGGCAAGTTGTTCGGCGCGATGCAACGCACCTGCTTGTTTTCCATCGTACAGAATCAGTGGATGTAGGTTTCCATCACCTGCGTGGAAAACATTGGCAACGCGAATGCCGTGAAGCTCGCTCAGTCGGTGAATTTCTTCGAGTGCTTCGCCTAAACGACCGCGAGGCACGACACCGTCTTGAACGATGAAGTCCGGGCTCAAGCGACCGACTGCTGAGAAAGCGCTTTTTCTCCCTTTCCAAATTTGTTGACGTTCGTACGCATCGCGAGCTTCTTTGATCAAGTAAGGACCAGACGCTTCGATCAATGGCTTGAGCCGATCGAACTCGGCCGCAACTTGCGAAGCTTCGCCTTCGAGTTCGACGATCAGTAATCCTGCAGCATCCAGCGGATAGCCCGGATGCACGGCGGCCTCAGCAGCTTGGATTGCCAAGTTATCCATTATCTCCAGCGCGCCTGGCAAGAGTCCCGAAGCGATAATGCGGCTGACAGCATCACCGGCTTCTTTCAGCGTTCGATAAGCGCACATCACGGTTCGATACACTTCGGGTTTGGGAATCAATCGCAATGTGATCTCCAGAGCGATACCGAACAGGCCTTCGGAACCAACGAACATACCAACGTAATCCGGCTGAGTGCTTTCCAGACTATCGCTTCCCAAATCATCGACTGTGCCGTCTGGTAAGACGATTTTGAGTCCGAGCACGTGATTGCTTGTCATGCCGTACTTAAGACAATGCGCTCCACCACTATTAAAAGCGACGTTTCCACCGATCGTACATACTGTTTGGCTCGACGGGTCGGGAGCGTAGAGCAAACCAAACGGCGCGGCTGCTTTGGTAACGTCCAAGTTGATTACACCTGGTTCGACTACAGCCACGCGCCGAACTGGATCTAGCCTCAGGATTCGATTCATACGATTCAAGCTGATGACGATCCCGTTTTTGACCGGCAGCGAACCTCCGGACAAACTCGTCCCATTTCCTCTTGCTACGAACGGTACATTGTTTTCATGACAATATTGGACGGTGCGAATGACTTCGTCAGCAGATTCGGGCAGGACAACGGCAATGGGTTTCTCACGAAAAGCAGTCAACCCGTCGCTTTCATAAGAGATGAAGCCTGCATCGTGAGTGATCAGCCGCTCAGCGGGATAGATGGCGCGGAGCTTTGCCAGAAAGTGGGGCTCCATAAATGCGACTCACAAACTTTCTATTGGGCAGGGTCTCGTTGCGTTAAGCGGGCAAGCCATTCATCGCGCGGGCAATTAAAAACTTTGCAGTTCGATATACCATTATTGGAAAGATTCGAGTTGAGGGCGAAGCTACGACTTCCCCATTCGTGTACGAATTTTCGTTTGTAGTTCGGTTGCTAAGCTTTTGAGTTGGTCTGCGGTCATGCTTTTTAAATCATCGTCGGTCGATACCGGTGACTCCAATATGGCTTGGCAAGTCCTGATGGTCCCTATCCACTCCCCAACTTCGCGGCCCATTTCGAGTCCTTCTTCACGTCCAACTTCACGTCCTTCTTCACGTCCTTCTTCACGTCCTTCTTCACGTCCTTCTTCACGTCCTTTCTCACGTCCTTCTGCTAAGCCTTCATTGTGTGCTCGCTTAAGTCCTGCAGACATGAGCCACTGATAGTCTCGAGCTAATTTTTCACGCGTATCGTACATTTGTTTATCCTCGGTTTTCATCGCGATTGTTTCAATCGACGCGATTGCTTCTTGGAATGCCTCTTCGGGAAACATCTTCCTCAATTCGTCCGCACCGTACTCGTGTGCACGGTTAAACCAAAATGCCCAGCGATCAACTGCCGGCGCCGTACCAAGATCTTCTACTCCGATATTGTACTTTGGTAACTCGAGCATGTGAATCTCTAAAGTATCGCGAAGTACTCGTTTGGTGTCGGTGTCGACCATTCGATATCGGTGGTGGCCGACCAACTCATCCCTCCAAAATACGCCGTCCAAAATGCAGATGGAAAAGACTCCAAGAAGTGCCGAATAGTCTTGGCCATTCCCAAGCTGATTGGAATAAAGTTCACATCCGTAAAAGACTAATCTTTGGACCAGCTCTCCTTCGATAGAAACTTGCATCTCAATATTGTAGGTCGATCCACGCTGATCGGAGGCTTTGATGTCCAAGATCGATAGCTTGTCGTCGGCAAAGTCCTGGTAGTTGAACGGATTTTCAATCGTCACGTCGGCGATTGGAACCGGTAAATCCAGAATTGCGTTCAGCAATCTAATTAACGCCAAGCGATTTTTGGGATCGCCAAACGTTTTCTTGAACGCAAAATCCACCGTTGGTCGAATGCCAAGCTGCATGGGAACGCCCTCGCAAGAAACTTTTTGACCTATTGATAGACAGCGTTGGCAGCAGCTATGCTCGCGCCGGCTTTGACGGCATAATTTTGCGCGGCCAAGCAGTTTTCGAGTGCCGAGAGGAACAACAAAACATTTCTCGGATTCGATGCTTCGCCCATCAATCCGATACGCCAAGTCTTGCCTTTCATCGGCCCTAACCCCGCGCCGATTTCGATTCCAAATTCGTTTAGCAATCTCCCGCGAACCGCTGCGTCGTCGACTCCCTGAGGGATCAGAACAGCGTTGAGCATGGGCAATCGATACTCTTCGGCAACCGCGAACTGAATCCCAATCGCAGTCAAACCTGCGCGCAAGGCCATATGATTCTTGAGGTGACGTGCAAATCGTGCTTCGAGCCCTTCTTCCAGGACGATTCGCAACGCTTCATGCAAACCATAGTTCATATTGATCGGTGCGGTATGGTGGTAAACCCGAGACGACTCGACCCAGTAGTTGCGAACCATGCCAAGATCGAGATACCACGACTGTACCTTAGTCTTGCGAGAATCGAGAGCTTCCAAGGCACGAGGACCAAACGTCAAGGGAGACAATCCGGGAGGGCAGCTCAAACATTTTTGCGTTCCACTGTACGCGGCGTCGACTCCCCATGCATCGACGCAAACGGGCCGACCTCCGAGCGATGTGACGCAATCCATCACTAACAAAGCCCCCGCGTCATGGACGATTTCGGCGATACCTTCCATTGGCTGACATGCCCCTGTCGAAGTTTCTGCATGGACAATCCCAACAACTTTGGGTTTGTGCGTTTTTACAGCTTGCTCAATTTCATCCAAAGTGAAAACTTCGCCAAAGGGCCGTTCGATTGCAAGCACGTTCACACCGGCGCGCTCTGCGACGTCTTTCATTCGCCCTCCGAATACCCCATTAACACCCACAACCATGCGATCTCCGGGCGAGACGAGATTGACCACACAAGTTTCCATGCCAGCTGAACCTGTACCGCTAACTGCGATAGTCAGTTGATTCTGGGTTTGAAAAACTTCGCGAAGCATACCCTGAACTTCGTTCATGATTTTCAAAAAATAGGGGTCCAAGTGCCCGACGGTTTGCTGAGCCATTGCAGCAAGTACACGCGGATGGGTATCACTTGGACCAGGTCCCATGAGAGTACGTCGTGGTGCATTAGCGGCTGGCGGTAAAGTGTTCAACATGGGATAACAACCCTTGGATTTAACGATTTCGTCTCGGATATTAGAATTTTCAATTTCCAATTGAAGCAAACTGGAAACTGTCTTTGCAGCCTAAGCATAACGGGACAATAGACCTCTAAAAAGGCCTAGGCACATCGCAGATTGAGTCAAGTAACCACAACCTCTTTAAGAACAAATGCAAATCTGCCAATTGGTTGCGTGCATCTTCGGCAATCGATGCCGTGAAATTTCCGTGTATAATCCGAGATAGCGTCACTCCACGATGTACGCTGATTTTTAGTTGCCCTCCCTTCATCAATCTCGTTCGTAGAGACTCACCATGAGATGCCCATTGCTCCTTCGCAACACCTTTATCACGATTCCCTGCTATGTAATCCTAGTGT
>JANMNK010000110.1:0-4361 GCA_031373875.1 Pirellulaceae bacterium
GCATTGCCGCTCTCTCCGAATATCAATGTGATCTGGTCCGTATCGATCTCCCAAGGTGGTACGTTTTCCGGCCATGGGCCCCCTGGTACCGCTTTCGGATCGATATCTCCACGTTTGTAGCGATACTCAATCGACCGAAGCGAACATGCAAGTCCGCCGAGTCCAGCACGATGCATCTGTGTCATGCCAGGAGCGAAAAGTTGCATGGTCAACTGATTCGGCTTTGCGGGAATGGTTTTTTTAGGCATTGCCTTGCCTCGCCTTTCGATCATTCATTTCCATTCACCTCCGGTAAGTTCAGAGTATTCCAGTTGTTCGCGGTTCACGATGAAGACGTTTTGGTACGTTGGCCATGTATCGAGGTCCATGTTGTTGCGAGGGTTCATTGGGATCGTCACTTCAACTATCGAACGCAAACGTTTGCGTACCAGGGTAACGTCCTCTTCAAGAATGACATTGACACAGGGAGACGATTGTCGCAGTTCTTTGACTTCGCGTTCGAAACCGCCATCAAGCCAAGTTGAACCGATTCGGATCGTTTCTGTATGACTAGGCATCGCTTCCCATGCGCTGACAAGATCAGCTTGCGATATCTTTGAAGGAAGACTGTCAAGCCATCGTCGCGCTTCGTCCAGTTGTTCGGCTGTGTAAGGTAGCGACGCTGGATTGCCTTCCTTGTCGACTGGCTCGATAACGATGAAATCCTGAATAGGGAACGAATCGTCGGTCGCGCGTCGATTCAATCTACCCAGACGTTGTATTAGGGCAGGGATCGAAGCCAGCTCGGAGACCAAAAGACTTGCACTTAGGTCCAAGGACATTTCTGCGACTTGACTTGTCCAGGCGATCGATGGATTGTCCTTGATTCCAAATGAATCGATGACGGCCGAGTGACGCTTCACACGATCTATGTATCTGAAACGGCTGTGGTACACGGTGTTTCTGAATCCGAGATGTTCGCATGCCCGAAACGACGCCATCGTCCGCGCCACAGTATTCGAAACCCAGAGAATTTTTCCGTTTCGTTGTAACTCAGATTCGATTTGCTCGACGATGTTCGTTGGATAGATATCTAAACGTTGATAACGCTCAAGCTCTTCCAAATTCTTTGGACCAAGAATCTCGCTGAGTCCATCGCCTCGATGTCGCACGGCGGTCTTTAATTTTTCCAATCGATTTTTCGGAAGGCTCGCAGTCATCAGGAGCACTGGGACACCGCGAAGCTGAGTTAATAGCGACAGCAAGCTCCCGAACATATCGCTATCGTAAGCGTGTATCTCGTCAAATACGAAGGCTGCGTTGCAAAACGCTGGCCATGAATAGATCGGTCGTCGAAGGTTGTTCATTACGCCTAGGACGCTATCGACGGTGCAAGAAACAATCGAAACGTCCCAGCTCTTAAGTGAACGTATTCTCGATAGTGAGTCTTGTTCGTCTGCTGCCTCGTCAAACTTAGTTCCAAGAATGATGGAGCAATCTATCTCGGCGCGACCATGAAACAACGCAGCACCAGCACGCGGTTGGTGTTCTTGTTTGTCAAATAAATAGTCTCGAAAGCCTTCCGTGGCGGTGCCGGTCGTTGGATAACAAACGTAGAGTCGTTTTACGGGACAACGCTTTCGAGCCCAATGATATGCAGCGAGCGTTTTTCCGCTGCCACAGCCCGCTTTGACAAGTGTCACTTCCGCAGCTTTATTGGCCACTTCTTCTTGAAACGGGCGTAACGGATGAACGATACCGTTGGCTTTCAAGCGATCACTAATCAACGCATCCAGATCCTCGGTCGGTGGGGAAACACTCAAGGCGTCAACGATTGTCTTCCGCCAAGTTTCACGATCGGACAGCGGTTGCCCAATCGAAGGCAGTGCTGACCCAGCCACGTCTGCTGCAACGAGACAATTCTTCACTGCCGCGAGGAGCCCAACGATTGTCGCATCATTCCGAAATCCACTCCAAGCGATTGCATCGTCGCTTAAAAGATCGTTGTGTCGAGCGATGACATCTTCAATGGCTGAAATTCGTCGATTGCTGATTACAAAATTAGGTTCGGGAATTCCAGCCGCCTGTGCGATAGTTTTAAGGCATTCTTGAAAATCTGATTCGCCTAGGTACAGATCGATGGAGTCGTTAGACCCATTCGGCTTGACCGGCATCGATTGTCTTCCAAACGCAGGATGATGCCCAGTTATCGACCAACAGATTATTTCCCAATCGATCGCTCGTGTCGTTGGTTCCAGCGAATCAAGAATCCAATTGCTAATCGATGGATCTTGGAGAATGTACCAGCTAAGCCATTCATGTCGAATCGCTTGTCGAAATAAACTGTCGCCACCTTTGCTGTACACCAGTCTTTGAAAGTGGCTGTTTGCCTTTCCTAAATCATGGCACGCCGCCGCAATACGGCATAGCTTACGAAAACGATATAGCAACTTATTTGGGCAAAGCCCGAAAGAGTTGAGCTGATGCGCTCCAGTTGCATCGACGATTGCATCGGCACAAAGTAGAACGTCCGCAAGATGTTGCGGCAAATAGATACTTTCGGGCGGAGGAACATCGAGTTCGTCCCAACTCTTTGCACGAAGTCGCTCAATCACGATGGTGCCTCATCTTTTCGTGGCATGAAGATTCCGCAGCCCATGTGTCTTCTTCCGCCGAGGCCGGTTTCTTGGATGTTGATGGATTCTTGGTCGGTGAGGGCTTCAATAATTACTTCGTAGCCGACTACTTCTTTGTCTTTGATTCGTATGGTTCGACGTTTACCTATTGTGACGATCACTTGTGTGGAAACATCGAGGGCATCGAGCTGTCGACGTAGTTCGAGTTCGAAGCGAGGTTGGTCTTGGCAGTTTTTGGTGGTGACTAAGCGACTGCGGAGGGAGGTGGTTGGTTGTAACGCGAATATTTGTGGGACGCCGACATGGACTTTTGTGCCTGCGATTTCCAGTGTTTTTCCGGCTAGTCCAATCCAATTCGGAATCCGGTCCGATGGGGTTCGTATTATTAGTCGGCTGCGCTCATTTAATTGAAGCTTACGTTCACCAACTTGCTGACCACGGATCGGGTGGATGCCGATGCCGTTGGACTGATGAGCCGCTGGTAGCGTTCGAGAAACGGCGGCGTACAAGTGATAGCTGTGGTCCGACATGAGGGGCGAAAGTGATTGAATTGAAAAGGCGATATCGATCCAAGTATTCATGATGTGCCTATTTTCGAGGAAGGTTTTTTTTTCGATGACTATTGATCGTCACTTGATTGGTGGCGATTTGACCGTCGTGATCGTCCTTTTCAATCTCCTCATATCGCTGCACCATCGAATTCACTTCAATTCGCATTGATTCGCGCAAGCCAGGTGGACCAAGAACTTCCGCCGTTCCACCAAAACTGAGAATCCAAGACTTGATTTCGAAAGTGCTAGTGAGATCAAAAGTCGCAATAGCTGTCCCATCAGATTGCATTTCAACTGTTTGGCTGCAATGCATTTTCTTTTCAGAAACGTAACGCGCTGCACAGGGCATGAATCGAATACGTACATTAATGGGAGCATCGCCTGTCACTACAGCAAAAGCGCCCGACAAGTAAGTTGCTGCATTAAAATCCGTTGGACGACGGAAAGGCATTTTCGTTAGTTCAACGCTGGTTATTCGGTCGATTTTCCACGTGCGAATCGAATCGTGGTAGCATGAGTAGCCAATTAACTATAGTGAGCCGCGATGCTCGACTAGTGCGTAGGGGTGAATATCATAACTTACGGCCTCCGTGGAGCGTGCTGATCGATATTCAATAAATATTGCAAGACAATCTTCGATCGCAAGTCGTAGCCCATCAATTACGTCACCTAGGTTTGAATAATCGCTTCCTACCTTTGGCCGATAGAATGACGGGATTGCCTTTTCTAAGTAATCGCGTTCCAGAGAACCAAGAGTTATTCGCAGTTTTTGCAGAGCGCTGGTTGCGGCCTGACCAAGTTCGGAGTCATTAAAAGTCGAACCTACATGACAGCCAAGGAAAAGCGCCAAGGCTTCATCGAAAGTCAAGTGCAAAGGGAGATGATCGGTAACGTCTACTTGGTAAGTTTTCTTGCCATTAGGTCCATTGGATTCATTGATCTTGAATCCGGCACGACGTAAGTTTGCCAAGTCGCGTCGAATTGTCTTAGCGCTCGTTTCAAAATTGATTGCAAGTGACTCCACGTCCCACTGCGATTTTGCGTCCGCAAGCGTACGTAGTAGCAAAAATTGACGATCTATTTGCGAAGTCACATCGCTCTCCCAAAGCAAATACACTGGGCACTTCGTTGAGATTTTAGCAAGTTAGTGGACGCAGTAGGGGTGCGGAATGGACACCACAAGTACAAGCCAGCT
>JANMNK010000147.1:0-8800 GCA_031373875.1 Pirellulaceae bacterium
GCTAGATCATGATGCAACGCGTGAATTAGCCGAGCCTGCTCTTCGGGTGTGGGCGACTGATCAAAATGTTCCGATGTTGATGAATCTGCTTGCACAAAAGCACTTTGACCGGGGCGCATTGCTCGACATTGTTGAACGACTGAAAGACGATCGCTTTGCGGAGTCGCTCATTGAAATCCTCAACGATCCATTCGACGATGGCAAGAGAGCCTTCGCGATTCTTACGGCTTGGGACGTCACGGCCAATAATGTAATTGTAAAACACATTAATCACCCTAATGACGAGGCCCACGAACGACTAGTAAACCTGTGGGAGAAACGCAAAATTGGGAATGAAGCGCGAACGCTACAATCTGCTCTCGATCTGGGAGCCAAGGACGAACAAACCAGAAAATATGCAGTCGAATGGTTGGCATCGCAAAAGACAATTCCCGAGTCAGTTCGAAAAGAGGCAACGCAATCAGCGCTTAAAATTCTAGAATCCGCCAAAGGCTTCGAAGCACTGGGGGCGACCGAAATCATCGCCCAAGTGGGACATAAAGATTTTCGCGAAGACTATTTACGATTACTGGAATCGAAAGACTTCCACCAATGGCAAGCGGGCTTACATGGAGCGATCCTGACCAAGGATGTCTCGTGCGCTCACAAATTGCTCGTTCGCATGAGTGATGAGGAATTCGGAGGTCAGGTCAGCAAGATTATGACTCGACATGGGACTAAATCCGAAGCACTCGGGTTAGCTTTGCTAAAACAGCCGATAGAGAAACAAAGAGGATATGCGCATATCGTAGTCTGCGGCATCTTAGGCGAAATTGGATCCAAGAAAAGTCTTCCTCCGCTCATCGCGCTCGCGAAACGTCGTGGAATCCCGGAGTCAGTTAACAATGCTGCAAAGGTTGCAGCGAGTAACATCTCCGAACGACAAAAATAATTAACAGCAAAGCCTGTGTTTCCCGTTCTTCTTGGGTTCAAGTAATTCCGGAATGTACGACAAGATCCCGAAGTCAAAACGGACCCATAAAATCAGATCCCGTAAGCAGCGGCAACGCACGGTCGACGAAATATGATTTCCGAATACATCGAATCAGATGCGATAAAGCCTGGGTAGCGACAACTGTTCTTCGGGCGGATTACGAGTCGTGGATTTCATTTCTCGCGGGTAGAAAAACGTATGCTACAATGGGTTGCGTTTTTAAGTGTTTCTTGGAACGGTCTTTATCCCAGGCAATTCTAAAGTCAAAGGCCCAGTACCGATGCATTATATCCGCCAAACTATTTCCATTGTTTTTTTATGCCTGTCGATCACAATGTGGGCCCAGGCAGCAGAATTGCTGAAGCTCGATCTACCGCTGCCCCATCAAGTTGTTCAGAGGACGGGCGTTGCTCCTGGTGCTGGATTCTCCGAAGTCTCGATTCGTGGAACGATGCCGCCGGGTGCAAGTGACAGCCAGTGGCAATATCGCGTGGTGACACTCTCAGAGCAGGCGGAAGGCAACGGTGAATGGAAGCCTTTGAATGTCGCTCTCGACGGACCCCAGTTTGTTACTTCGGCGCGCGTAGCCGCCGGTGGCTGGTATCGGCTCGAAGTACGGATGCAAAAGGAGGATAAGGTCGTCGCAGAGGGCTCGGTCGAACCGATCGGCGTCGGCGAAGTTTTTGTCGTCGCGGGACAGTCGTATGCGACCAACTGCAATGACGAACAATTCAAAGTCACCGATTCGCAGTCACGCATCGCTGCGTTCGATTCTGCAACAGGCACTTGGCGGGTTGCACACGATCCGCAGCCCGTTCCGGACGGCAGTGACGGTGGTTCGATCTGGCCACCTTTGGGAGATGCTTTGGCCAAGGACCTTAATGTTCCGATCGGATTTGCCAACGTAGCGTATGGTGGGACCTCGTCGGCACAATGGATGCCCGGCGGCAGTTTGCATAAAGGGCTAATTGATGTCGGCAAAAAGCTTAACCGCTTTCGCGCCGTACTTTGGCAGCAAGGCGAATCGGACGTCATCGCCCATACGTCGCTCGAACAGTACGTCGCCAACTTGCAGACGATTCACGATACGGCCGCTCAAGCTTGGCGTTTCGAACCGCCTTGGCTGCTTGCAAAATCAACGCTGCATCCGACGGTCTACAACGACCCTGCGGGCGAAAATCGGATTCGCAATGCGATTGACAATTTGACCAGACGGCCCGGTTTCCGAGTCGGCCCCGATACCGACTCCCTCGCTGGCGAGAATCGAGGCGACGACAAATCACGCCGACACTTCTCTGGCATTGGCCAGCGCCGCGCTGCAGAAATGTGGCATGCATCGATTCGCCGCGAAGTCATTCCTGATCTACCAACCATCGGTTCGTTGCGTGTCGGCGTGGCCGAGACCGACATCACGCCGCCGGTAGGCTTCCCCATGGCTGGTTACTATCACGAGCGACTTGCCGAAGGCACAATTGATCCGCTTAAGGCGAAAGCAATCGTCTTTCGCAGCGGTGAAGGTGATTATGAAACCGCGTCCGCGCTGGTTGTGTGTGACCTGATCGGTATCGCAACCGATCTTTCGCGCGAAGTCCGCAAACGGGCGTCGGAACAGACGGGCATTCCTGCTTCGCACATTGTCATGTCGGCCACGCATTCGCACACAGCACCTGATTACATGAAGGAACTGTGGCTGAACCTTGGCGGCGTTCGACAAGAACCGTTGCGTTCAGCTTACATTGAAAAACTAATCGCCGAACCAGTCGCCGCGATCGTTGCAGCGTATGCCGCCGCGCGTCCATCGGTCATCGCATGCGGTTCCGCGACCCAACGTACGCCCGTTGCATTTAATCGCCGCTTTGTCATGCGGGACGGCAGCGTTCAGACTTGGCAAAGTCTGTCCAATCCCAATGTCGTTCGAGCAGCCGGACCGATAGACTCCGAGATCGGCCTACTGGCGATTCGCGATGCGGAAACCAACGCAACGCGGGGCGTACTCAGCAACTTTGCTCTCCACCTCGATACAGTTGGCGGGATGAAGTGGAGCGCTGATTATCCCATGTTCATCGAACAAGCACTGCGATCGGCTCATGGGGCAGAGTTAATCTCCATCTTTGGAACGGGCTGTTGCGGTGATATCAACCACTCCGATCCCACAGCCCCAACGCGCAACAAAGTAGACTTTATCGGTGGCTCAATCGGCAACTCGATTGTGGAGCAACTCGACCAACTTGCATTTCTCAAGGACCCGAAATTATTTGTCAAGTCACAAGAGGTACGGTTGCCTTTGCAAGATGCGACGAAAGAAGAAGTGGCTCGCTCGATTGAAGTCGTCGCTGCGGCCGGTCGAAAAGAGCAAGTTGACTTTCTTGCTCACGTCACGGCTTACAAAAAACTTATCCTCGACCAGTTCCGCCATCGAGATCCCTTTACCAATACTGCCGAGCACGTTACATGGGGCCTGAGTCGCTCCTTGGCCGGCACGGGCGAGACAATACCGGTCGATGTGACGGTCATGACGCTTGGTCACGATGTTGCGATCGTGTGCTTGCCCGGAGAAGTATTCGTCGAACTAGGCTTGGCGATCAAGCAAGGGTCGCCGTTTGCCACGACCCTCGTCATCGAACTTTCCAATGCCGTGGAAACAATCTACATCCCGACCCGCGCCGCCCACGCGGGCGGCAGCTACGAAGTCACCAATTCCGCGCTGCAACCCGGCAGCGGCGAAATTCTCGTCGAAACCGCGCTGCGCTTACTCCGCGAAGCCGCAAAACCGTGATGAAAAAAACCGTAGGACGGGTCTCCAGGCCCGTCAAAAAAAATGTAGACACCAAGTGCGTTCCCCGAAGCAAAACATCTTGCAAGTCGAACATCAAGTCAATGAGATATATTTTGGCACACTAGTTTGAATTTAGGCTCTGCTATTAGAATATGGATTGTATAGTTTGGCAGGTTGTAGACAGTTTGTCGGGCCTGGAGACCCGAGCTACGGACTTGCGTAAAATTAAACGGAAGTTTGTCGCATGTGGAATCTTGCTCCGCCACCCGGATTCCAAGGTCTCCGAGACGAAATTCCGATGCGTGTTTACACGCGGCATATGCCTCACTGGCGGCAGGCAGGTGCAACTTATTTTGTGACGTTCCGCTTAGCCGATTCGATCCCCGAGAATCGACTTCGTGAACTGGAAAGTCTTAAAAAGGATTGGGAACGTCGTAACCCACATCCCCGCTCAAACCACGTGCTGCAAGAGTTGGCTCGCATGATTTTCGAGAAGATCGAATATTGGCTTGATCAAGGCTCTGGAATCTGCCTACTGAAAGATGACTGCTGCGCCACCATCGTGCACGAATCGTTACAACACTTTCACGGCGCTCGATATGAATTAGGTGCTAGCGTCATAATGCCCAACCATGCGCATTGCATCGTCCGGCCGATTATTCCAAGCGACACTGATTTGGAGGATATAGTCGGGAGCTGGAAATCGTTCTCGGCACGACGAATCAACACGACGTTAGGCTTATCCGGACCTTTATGGCAAGACGAAAGCTACGACCGCATCATCCGAGACGAAGTACATCTATGGCGGTCACTTCAGTACATCGGCCGGAATCCAAAGAAGGCCAATTTACCAGCGAACGAATATCTACTATGGATAAATCCCACTTGGCCACAACTCGGCTGGATTTTCGATGCAAGCTAACCCGTAGGACGGGTCTCCAGGCCCGTCAAAATTCTTCAAAGTTCATATTTCTTGCAAAAGCGAAATGCTGTGAGTTAGATATTCAAGTTGCAAAATCTCCAAGTTGCTAATCAACCCTGCACATTGCTCCGCTCCTCCACGCGATGAACCTTTCCTCTTGATCGGCCAAACCAATTGATCTTCAAAGCGATCTTGTCGTGATCATTTTGACGGGCCTGGAGACCCACCCTACCGACTGCGTTCATTGTGTTCGGGGCAAACGAAAACGCCAAAACATGAATATGCAGATGCCTACAACAAACAACATGAACACGGCGAGCATGGCGATGAAAGAGAACTCGTCGAGGGGACTTTTGTCGATGTTGGCGCGGTAACTCAGGTAATTTAGAGCAATCAAGAAAATGCTGGTCACGGCCGAGATCCAAACCAACATTGCTTCCATGTAACGCAGCGTGAACTCGCGATACGGTGGACTCAGCCAGAATTGGCGATTCGGAACATTGATCAAATCAATTGGCATAAATCGAATGCCCTTGGCTAGAGCCACCATGAAAAGGGGCAAGCCGATCTCCAGAACTGCCATCAGCACCAAGTACGAATCGCGGGCCATGAATCCATCCGGCTTACCTCCAGAACCAAAATGGGAAGCAACCGTTTCTGGCAATTGTTGCCGAATATAGAGCAACTGCACGAATCCGAGAGCAACAGCGACAACGAGAACTACATAGCCTGCTATTCGCATGTTTCATCAAGACCATTTATCATGCAACGCAAAAAAGAATGTTCCCAAGTTAATGCAATTCGTTTTCACGACGTTCAAGCCATGGTAGAATCGGCGAGATACGAACGGAGTTCGTGAAACCCGCAATTGTTGTCAATCCTCCGACCGCACTGCAATCATTTTAAGTTAGGCCCAAAGCGTATGCACCGCGTAACTGCAATTTGTACTCTTTTATTATTTGCTGTTGGTCATAGCTTTTGTCCGGTTGTGCAGGCAAGCGATTTCGCTGACAAATCAGTTCCAATCGGCTCGGTTATCGACGAGTTGCGGTTTAAAGACATTCGCGCGGTTTCGAGAAATTTGGCGGATCTCGGCAAACACAAAGCTTACGTGTTCATGTTTTCTACAACGCAATGCCCGATCGTCAAGCGGAGTTCTCCCAAGGTAATTGAGTTATATCAAAAGCTAAAAGACCAAGATGTCCTCTTTGTTTCCGTGAATGTTGGTGCTGACGATACTATTCGCGATGCGGCAACTCAGGCGATCAATTTTGGAGCGCCGTTCTACTTCGTCAAAGACTATGATCTTTCGTGCGCCCACGCTTTAGGCGTAACAAAAACTCCGGAATTTGTTGTCTTGGATGCTGATCATCGACTGCTTTATCGAGGGCGATTCGACGATCAGATCCGGCTGGGCGGTACACGGCCGGAACCAACTCGAGCTGATTTGGAACAAGCGCTCGACGAGCTGCTTGACGGCAAGCCGGTGAGTATCCCGGAGACCACGGTCGATGGCTGTTTGATAACTGCTCCACCTGCTGCGGCAACAGATGCGTCATTGACCTTCCATCGCGACATCGCTCCCTTGATCCATCGTCGCTGCGTTCATTGCCATCGCTCAGGCACAGCAGCACCGTTTGCGTTGCTTAGTTATGACGATGTCGCTTCGAATGCGGAGATGATTCGCGAAGTCATTCGTGACGAGACGATGCCGCCGTGGTACGCTCATCCGGATTCAGGCCGATTTCAGAACGATTGCTCTTTGAGTTCTCTGGAAAAGAAATCAATCATGGACTGGATAGCGTCAGGCTGTGTAGCAGGAGACGAGAAAGACTCGCCACCCGCTCCCAATATTCCCACGACAACTTGGCGGATCGGAACGCCAGACCTTGTCATCACCATGCTTGAGCAGCATTCAGTTCCCGCAACGGGTTTTGTGCCGTATCGTTATGCAGTCCTTCCACATCTTTTTTTTGGTGAAACTTGGGTCGAAGCTTTCGAAATTCGCCCTGAAAACCCATCGGTGGTTCATCACTGTAACATGGCATACGTAACCGGCGACGGCGCCAGTGAGGAAACTTTTATTACGGGTTACGTCCCTGGTGGGCAACCGATGGACCTCGCTCGATTTCACTCGGGAATCGGCTATCGTATTCCCGGTGGAGCAGGGCTTGGATTGCAAATTCACTACACGACGACTGGCAAGGAAGAGAAGAGTCGTATCCAAGTTGGCATCAGGTTTCCACGCGACAAGATTACTAAGCAGCTTCGATATTTCGTGCTCGATCCCCGTGGATGGCAAATACCTCCTCATGACCCCGCGTTTGAAATTCGAGCTAGCCGAAAATTACAGCACGAAGCAGACTTGCTAGGATTATTTACTCACATGCACGTGCGAGGTCGAGACATGACGTTTTTTGCTAAGTATCCGGATGAACACCAAGAAACGCTTCTTCAGATTCCTAACTACAATTTCGAATGGCAGCTTGGATATGAAATCGAGTCGGGTAACAAGATATTGCCCAAAGGAACAGTTATCGAAGCTGTCGCTCACTTTGATAATTCGGATTTCAATCCGTACAATCCCGACTCATCCAAAACCGTAGAGTACGGTCCGCAAACTGTGGATGAGATGTTCAACGGCTACGTTTTTTATGTTGACAACAACGAACAATTGAATGTTGCTGTCGATCCAAAATCGGGACGATTGAAGTAGTACCGTCTGATTGCAAAACGGTACAGATTGATTAATTCTTCACATTAGTGGTTTTCATGCCCCACGCCAAACCTGACCTGCCAACAAAAATTTGCCCGGTATGTCAGTTGCCGTTTGCTTGGCGAAAGAAATGGGCGAGAGACTGGGCTGAAGTCAAATTTTGTTCCGAGAGATGCAGGAAAACCAAACAAGTCGCGGGCCAAGTCCCAACTCGATTGCATTCGAAAAAAAAGTAACTTAGCGACCCTTCGTTTCCACAGCTTTCAATGTCGAGTTCATTGGCAGTGTAGAAGTCGGCCCTTGTTTTCCTAGCTTGGCAGCCTTTGCGATATTTCTCAACATACCCGCAAATACAAACTGATGAAGCGGATAGATTCCGTACCAGTACATGAGACCGACCAGTCCGAGTGGGTCAAAGATCGCCGTTTGGCGAATCGTACTACCGTTTTCAGTAGGCGTCACTTCGAATTCCAGCCACGCTCGTCCGGGAAGCTTCATCTCCGCATGAAGTCGGAGTCGGCGGTTGGGTTCGTAAATTTCTACCCTCCAAAAATCGAGAGCATCTCCCACTCGAATTTGATCAGGATGACGGCGACCGCGGCGCACTCCAACGCCACCGATTAGCAGGTCCATGAACCCCCGAATCGACCAAAGCCAATTGCCGTAATACCAACCAGTTTGTCCACCGATTCGACGAATCGGCGCGAAAGCTACCTCGGGGGAAACATTGACTTCGAGCGTCCGCGAATCGACCAATCGAGAACCAAAACGTTCGCCACCCCAAGTTTTCGGCTTGCTGCCAGCAGACAGCGAATCCGACCATCGCGTCAACGCAAAATCACAGTCCTCATGCACCAGCGCTCGTGCAATTGCCGCCTTGACGGATCGCGGGTTGACCGCAAAGGTCGTTCGAGCCAAGTTGTTTGAAACCAATGTCGGGTTACGAAGGCTTTCAACAAGCTTCCTTCCAACTCGGGCGTACAGTGGTGTCACCAGCCCAAGCCAGAGGCTTGACAAATAAGGTGTTAGCAGCGGAATAGGAATCATCCATCGTTTTAACCCGCGTTGGCTCGCATACTCTTGCATAATTTCGCCATAGGAAACTTGGTCCGGCCCTCCAATTTCGTAAACGAGTGAAGGTCCATCAGGTGAATCCAGTGCTGCGACCAGATAAGCGAGTAGATCTTCTATCGCGATCGGTTGCGCCCGTACTTGAACCCACTTCGGGCAAATCATCACAGGCAATCGTTCGACCAAGGCGCGGATCATCTCAAAGGACAGGCTACCCGAACCAATGACGATCGATGCGCGAAACTCGATGACATTCGAATGGTGCGCTCGAAGGATATCGCCAGTCTCTTGGCGGCTTCGCAAATGTTTCGACAATACATCATCACGAAGCCCCAGACCACC
>JANMNK010000151.1:0-1606 GCA_031373875.1 Pirellulaceae bacterium
AATTCGATGAAGGCGTTTTCGAAGGATACAACGAAAAGACGGAGGAATACGTACCTGTCAATCGGCGTGATCTTGTTTGTTTTAAACTTGATGTCGCTAAACTCGGTCAGTTATTGGCAGAATTGATCGGGTTCGAGGCAGGCGTGGAAGAACTTGACAAACCGATGTTGCGATTCCGGCTTGGACAATACGGTAACATAGAGGGGTCAGGATTTCACTTGTTCTTTGCTAAGGTCTGTTCCCCAGCGGATCTCGATTGGTGCATTGACGCGTTTCTATCGCGATATTTAAAGCCGTTTGTATTGTTTCTAACGTCGAACCGAGTGCTCAATAGTCGCAACGAAACAATTCTGGCCGAGCGTGGCTGTTTAGTTCTGTCGCTGGAACAAACCCTTATTCGTGATGAACGAGGTGAATTTTCGTTGTCGAATCACGCGCGGCAGGAAATGGTTGCCTTTCGCGACCGGCTCTCGCCGCCGATTCACAGAGCGAAAGATACGGTTCAGTACCCAACGCCAAGTAATGTTACTTGGCGCGACGTTGAGATTAGATTTGTTGATGGAGCGTCGGTTTCTATCGGTATTGCTGGCAAGAGAAATATTCTGACTTACGTGCAAATGGGTTTGGTTGACGGAAGAAACGGAAGGCCGAGCAAGCAATGGGAACTCCTACGAGCGTTTGCCGATGCTCACGGCGTATTGTGTTGGACGTCTCCCGGCGCTTGCCGGCAAAACCAAAAGCGCAAGGAATTGTTAGCGCAACAACTTGGAATGTTTTTTGGAATAAATGGCGATGCGTTTGAATTGACCGCAGACAAGAAGGGTTGGCGCGCGAGTTTTACCATTATTCCAGATTCATAATCCAATCCGCGTTTCAAACTTAATTACTCCTCATAGGGTGTCGCTACATCGGTGACACTCTTTTTTCGTTTTCGGACGGATGGTTTGACGCCCTGATCGGGTTACATGCGCCGACGCCATCGAATTTTCGATGGAGCGACTTCGAGAATTAGAAAGAATTTTCAGTCGCCGGCATTCTCGCTTTTCCAGCGTTTTTTTGATGTTTTGCTTTTCTGCGCGCAGGAATCTTATGAAAAAATCGATCGGCCATCGAATTTTCGACAGTCATGGACGACAGGTCCGATTGGCTTCGCAGTTCACAAGAACAGCAAAGCAGATTGGTTGGTTAGCCCTTGCGAGTGGATCTGTTGCTTGCCAGCCGAATCGGCTCAAGGAAACAGGTTCATGGCTATTTCCGCAGAAGAAGTATCTAAGCATCCCTTTACGCAGCGAGTCATTCGCAGGTACGCCACCAATTTGATTAGGAAAGGCTACGCAAGTGAGCAAGATCACGAAGCGCTAGTTCAAGAGATTCTGACTCGCTTCCTGCAAACATGGGACAAGTTCGACGCGGATGTCGGACATTTTAAGCCATTCGTTTGCACAGTCGTCAGTCGTTGCAGTTCCAACATCGCTCGGGAACAACGTGCACACAAGAAGAGGCATAAGACTATCTCGCTCAGCAGTGTTGTCAGTGTTGCTGAGGAAGGTGCGACAGAACTTGGTGCTTTGATCGGTGAGGACGAGCTCGACCGGCGGTTGGATCG
>JANMNK010000154.1:0-5026 GCA_031373875.1 Pirellulaceae bacterium
CAACGAGTCTTGCAACTTGCGAGACTTCAATCCCCTGGTCGTTGGCAAAGCTCAGAGCCCAAAGGAATTTTTCTTGAGTGGAACGTCGCCGGACGATGAGAACGATCAGCAAACTCACCAAAGCGATTGGCGCGATAATCAACCCAAACGGATTAAAAACGCTCGCCATGACGCCGACGAAACCAAAGACTATCAACACGATACTGGCTATACGAATGACGAGCGAACGCCCCTGCTTTTCATCGCCAAACGTTGGCAACCCATCTGATAGACGAACCGCCATCCAAAGCCAAAAGCCTGGAATCAAGAGAACGGACAGATTTACAATGTTCGCCATGGTCATTTCATCATTATTCGTGAAAACTTCTTTTGTCTAAACGATTTTCTCCGCCAGGTCCAACATGTTGATTCCCAGTAACTATTTTGTTGGGCGATCACCAATAAATAAATTCTCTGATCATGTTCGCAATTCGCGATAGAGTAGCCATAAATGTATATTGAATGACGACTGCCGCTCCACAAAAAATTAAAAATGGCAATACGCGTGCGAACATTCGCGCGTTGGAATTCGATAACTCGTCCAGAATTCCTGCAGCAACAGTTAGTTGATCTCCGAGGCCGCCTTGTGCAGGCTTCAGCCGAATCCAATCAGGGAGCCAACTTGGAAACCAATTCGCTTCGGCTAATACGGTCGGGAAGTCCGCACCTTTTTCAGTCTCAGTCGCCATGGCTTGTCCCAATAATCGGTTGACATGGCTTTCGGAAACCATTCCCGCAAGCCGCAGCGCTTTTGGTAAAGGAACATTCAGCCTGAGCAAGACACCCAAAGTTCTTAGAAATTCGGAACAATACTGATTTCGTCCCCAGTTGCCAACCAAGGGAATCAGCGTTTGAAACCAAGCAAACACCACCGGCCCCCCGAGGATCCGAACGATGACAATCGCAATCAGCAGTGTAGCGATAATTGTCAAAATAACGCGAGCAAACGCTACACCCAACATGGGAGCAACAATCGCATTTATACCGGAATAGGTATTTCGATTAGGTCCCCGGAACTCGGCCAGATCTATGGCATCGAATGAGTTGGCCAACGATTCAATTCTGATCACCATGAACGCTGAAGCCGCGAGTGCTATACCGGACAAGATTAGCAAAACGATCGGATAGTGAAGTTTGGACCGTAACTGATCGCGATTTTCAGCAGCGCGTTGCCTGGCTTCTAGAAACTCGAACGACAAGGAGGGATTTTGAACGAGAAGAGGAACCAACTCGCTCATTCCCTCCACGATCGAACCACCGTTTCTGCCAATTGCGTGTTGTGATGGTCCTCTGCCTACGACCTTTGCGAAAGAACGAATTTGGTCACGATGCTTCTTTCTACGAAACGTGTCGGACAAGCACTCCACCAGCATCTGTATATGCTGGTTTGGATCTTCGCCATTGCCTAGAACTTTGCTCATGTCACCTCCTTCAGACTTCGCTGAAGCACCCAAATCCAGGGCAATAGACCTAGAAGTATGTATGCAAGTACCATCGTCACTCCCACAGCCAGGGTCAATCGCATAGGCAGCTTACTGATCCACCAGCGATGTTGCTGTTCCAATCGATGACTGTGCCAATAGTAGATATTCTTGAGATACATGGTTGCTGCATCTCCTGAGAGACCACTGAGTTCTGGTGCTAAGTGCGAAGTCACCGGCGCTTCGTCACCAAGGAAAATGTGATTGGCAATTTGGACCGCTTCGACCGGCGGTTTGCTTGGTAACATGGAAACGGCTAATTTAAGTACCATGATCTGGCGTTCAATTTGCGGTTTCCAATGTGCCTTATCTCTTAAGAGTAGACTCGACTGAAAGTGCCTTCTCAGCCAATAAATCATCGCTGATATGACTAGTACAGGGACGGCAATGCTCCAGACCCAGCGACCTGAGTACAGGGCGTTGGCCAATCTTAACCAAATCGTCTCCGGCTCATGCATTAACTCGAAAGTAACATTGAGGGCCGGGACCAAATTGACGACCAATACGAGCACCCCAATCCACGCAACAGCCACGACGACCATCGTGTACATGGCCGCGATGAAGCACTCTTGAATGAATTGATGCTGTGCACGCAATCGATCGGCCAGCAGTGTTGCAGTTTCTGCCAACTGGTTATTCGCCACACTACGGGACAACGGGCCCTGCAGTCCCTTCGGAATGGTGCCGCTTGCCTCATCCAAAACCGATTGCCAGCTTCGGCCCTGCTCGATCCCTTGAGCAATGCGCTCTGCCTCGCGACATTGGGCGGCATTTAAAAAAGACTTTGACTCCCTCAGTACGCTTAGCGACGAATCGGGTTTTTGAATTGCCGATGCAAGGACATCCAACCAATCTGCCCAGCTATTGTATCTCCCAGCGATCAAGGCATCACCTCACGTGGTCCGAGAACCCGTATCACTTCTTGAACGCTCGTCACACCTTGTTGAATCAACTGCAAAGCGCGTTCTCGGAGGCTGATCATGCCTTCTGCATTGGCGGCTTGGCTTAGGATTCGAGTATCGCGACTTTCGATTACCGCATGAGCTAGCTGGCCATCGAGATTTGGCAACCTTTCCGCGATAAGGATGCGACCGAGATAACCTGATCGCACTCCGACGCCAATTTCAGCCTGGCATGCAGCGGCACATTTGGAACATCCACTCGCTTGCATTAGGTTCGCATAATCGCCAAGTTCTTCTGAAGGAACGATTCCGACTAGCTCGTCCGGATTACCTGATTGGGCACAATCACACAATCGCCGAACGAGTCTTTGCATGACAATAGTCCGCAGCCCGCTTCGCAGTTGGTAGGGATGGATGCCCATATCCAACAGCCGCCGTAAGCAATCGACGGAGGAACTGGCATGCATGGTTGAGATTACAAGCTGGCCAGAAAGAGCGGCTTGGAAGACTAATTCGGCGGTCTGAGGTTGACGAATTTCGCTGACAAAAAGTACTTCGGGATCATGCCGCAGACTTGCCTTTAAGGCTTCATCCAAAGTCCAAGCGTTCGAACTAGTTTGACACTGAACGATTCCGTCGATCGCGTTTTCAATTGGATCTTCCAAAGTGATTACGTTTCGGCCACCGCTCGACGCGCGCACGATTTCACGAAGCAGCGCGTAAGCCGTGGTTGTTTTACCTGATCCAGCGGGACCAGCGAGGACAATCACTCCACTTGTCTCAGCAATGTCCTGCCGAATCATCGGCAAGATATCAACGGGCAGCGATAGATCATCGATCGTTTGACGCGAGTCTTGTCGAGTCAACAACCGAAGCGTCGCGCGTTCGCCGTACATTGTGGGCATCGTACAGACTCGAACCGACTCGGTCCTGCCATCGATTTTGATCGTCATGCGACCTTCTTGAGCCGACTCATTTCGATAAGTCTGCAATTGAGCGAGCACCTTCAGTCGTGAAACGACTTCGGCGTCCACTTCGCGCGGGAAATTTCCAATCGTTTGCAATACTCCATCAATGCGACAACAAAAATTGACGTGCGAGGCTGTCGGCTGGACATGGATGTCACTTACTCCCAATCGAATACACGCGGGAATTAGTTGTTCGACAAAATGAACCGCATAGTTGCGACTATGTGGATCGAGCGAATGTAGTTTTTCCGCTAATTCTTGGATCATGGAGCATAGAGCCTGTGCATTTCGATGTACGCTTCGACGGCTGCGGGCACTTGATACCGAATGCTCCGCCCTTGGCTAACTCGCCGCCGAAGATCACTGCTGCTGATTTCAATTAAGGGCATATCCACGACATGCTCCTTTGATTGGCTTAGCCGACTTTCGGAAATGAAAGGAGCGAGCACATGCCATGGAGGCAGCCCCTGGCCAGCCCGCGATACGACGACCGGCAATGCCAACTCGCAAATAGCTGCAGGTTCTCGCCAGCGATCAAATTCTGCGAGCGAATCGGCACCCATCAACAGGAAAAGCTCGTCACTAGGCCTTTCCTCGGTAATTGCTCGCAGAGTGTCGATTGTAAAGCTGACACCTCCTCGCTCCAATTCGCGACGATCGATTTCAAAAGCGACGTTGCTGAGCACGGCAAGCTCGAGCAGTTCAAGTCTTTGCTTTCCCGACGAAGGATGCGAGTCTGTCTTCAGAGGCGAAATGTTTGCAGGAACAAAAATCACGCGATCCAAGTCCAGAGACTCGCGGCAAGTTTCGGCAACCAACAAATGCCCGAAGTGAATTGGATCAAACGAGCCACCATAGATGCCGATTCGCATTTTGTCTCTCATGTTCGAGTTAGAAAGACAACCGATAAGATGGAAAGGAGGTAAAAATTAGGTTGCATTTCCGAAAAGCAGGTCCCATCCTAACCTAGGTTCCTTGCGGAATCAATTTGGGAGAGAGCCTGTGGTATACTCACAGTTTGATTTCATGATTTAGATCCGTTTGGCAGGCGATGGACCCACGACAACAATCGTTATTTCCTCAAGACCTCCCGCCCTGGGAAATCGATGCGGGGCAGGAATGCTCGGCAGCTTCCGTGGTTTTTTCCGAAGCTCCGTACGGCCCCTTCCATTACCGAATCCCCGACCGACTCGCCGATCAAGTGCAACCGGGAATGCGAGTGCGCGTGCCTTTGGGCAAAAGTAATCGGGAAATCATTGGCTACTGCATCGCGGTTGAGATAATCAATCATCCGGTCCAGCTTTTGAAAGACGTTATAGAAACGGTTGATACCGCGCCGCTTTGTACTGCGAATTTGCTAAAGCTAATACACTGGATGGCTCGGTATTACATTGTTCCTGTCGGGCAGATTTTCGAAGCCGTCATTCCGGCCGGAGTGCGGGCTTCGGCAGGAATGCGGATGCGAGTGACGCTGCTGCCATCTGCCCAAGCCACAAATGCGAGTGCGATCAAACGCCTGTCATCTAAGCAGCGAATCGTGATGGAGCAATTAATCGGCGCAGGCGAACCCTTGACCGTAGAGCAACTTCGCAAATTGGCAAATTGTTCCGACGGACCAATTCAAGCTTTGCGTTCG
>JANMNK010000158.1:0-2556 GCA_031373875.1 Pirellulaceae bacterium
GATTCCGCTCGCCACAATCACAAAGATGCAGAACAAAACCAATGAAGCAAATATCCACCGCGTGGGTATGCGAAAGCTCTCATTATGTTTTTGTTTGGATGCTCTGTTCATAAGTCCGACTTGACTGAAATAACTAACACAAAAGCTACAAAACCCCATTTGGGTGGTGTGAATTCGCCCTTCAGATTTGGTTTTTCTGCTTTTGCAGCTAAATTCTGGCACATTTCTTATGTTCTCAAACCAGTTTTCCTTGACTAGAGTTTATTGGCACGTAAAGTGGAGTAGATGCGAAAAAATGTAGGTTAGCGGATAGTCCGCTCCTATGCTGCATCAAGTGTTTCAGGAATCACAGATTTTTGAACGGACCGGTCAGGAAAGGGGATAATCCCCACGAGCTTAAGGAAGGCAAGAATGTTAGTCCTCTCCAGAAAGAAAAACGAGAGCATCGTCATCAATAACGACATCACCATTGTGGTTGTCGAAATTCGTGGTGACAAAGTTCGCTTGGGCGTCGAGGCTCCTCGCGAAGTACCCGTGCATCGTCGTGAAGTTTACGACGCGATACAACGGAGCCAAAACGAACAGGAATCGGGCTCGGATACGCCCGCGATCGAAGAATAGTCCCTTCTTTTGTTGATTTCTGCATCCGGATTAAAATCCGTGTCTACTATTTCGTTGACGTCGCTTGACCAAATCGCAGCTTGCGGTTATTCTCTCGCGTCTTAGCAATGCAAACAATTCTCGGCAAGTTTCGAGTCTTTTGCGTTGCGGTTATTTTCCAGGCCCCGTCGTCTAGCGGCCTAGGACATCGCCCTTTCACGGCGGTAACACGGGTTCGATTCCCGTCGGGGTCATTCACTAGCCAGCCTTCTACAAAAGAAGGCTGGCTTTTTTTATTTAGTGTTCTACTTCCCGGCTTATTTGCTCGACTCCCACACATCATTCGAGACGGCTTTTCAGTATCGTCGCAGTCGTTGTTAGAAATCAGATTTTGATACAACGCAGGATGCGAGGAGACAAACCAAATGAGTCTGCAAATAGAATGGTTCATTACATCGTGTTAGGTTTCAAGAGAATAAAAGCAGATTGAAAATTTGAAAATGTACGACGCAATATTACTCGTTTCCTTTGGTGGCCCGGAATGCATTAACGACGTCATGCCTTTCCTTGAAAATGTTCTTCGCGGAAAAAATGTCCCGCGTGAGCGGATGCTCGAAGTTGCAGAACACTACTACCATTTTGGTGGCGTCAGTCCGATTAACCAGCAATGCAGGGACTTGATAAGCGCTTTAAAGAAGGAGCTTGATCGACACGGACCGCACTTGCCGGTGTATTGGGGCAATCGTAATTGGGCTCCGATGTTGGACGATGTGGTCGGTCAAATGGCCAATGACGGCATCCGACGAGCGCTGGCTTTCTTTACATCTACTTTCAGTTCCTATTCCGGTTGTCGACAATATCGAGAGAACATCCAGGCGGCTCGTGCGAAAGTCGGTCCATCTGCACCTGTCATCGACCGCATACGACTGCCGTTCAATCACCCAGGATTTATTGAACCGCAACGTGAGTTCTTGCGAGATTCGCTCAGCCAATTTCCCGCGGCAAATCGTCAGGCAATCCCCGTATTGTTTTGTGCACACAGCATCCCCGGAATCATGGCAGAGAATTGTGCTTACGAAGCCCAGCTTCGAGAATCCTCTAGGTTAGTGGCTGAAGGAGTCGGGCACGAGCGTTGGGAACTTGTTTTCCAAAGTCGCTCCGGGCCACCCAATCAACCTTGGCTTGAGCCCGATGTATGTGATCGTATCGAGCAGTTATACGAAGAGTCAAAGATTACCGAACTGGTTATCCAACCAATTGGTTTTGTTTCCGATCATATGGAGGTATTGTTTGACCTCGATGAAGAAGCGGATGCCCTCTGCCAGAAGCTTGGCATCAAAATGGTTCGCGCCCGGACAGTTGGAACTCATGCACGGTACGTTAGGATGATTCGCGAATTGATCACAGAACGCATGGAAGGTTCCACCGACCGTCCGGCTTTGGGTTGTTTCCCGGCATTACATGATGTGTGCCCGGAAAACTGCTGCTTGTATCCACGCCCCGAAACAGCACGACGACCCGGTTAGAAATATCTGCTGGTCGGATGTAAAGTTTAGGTTTGGGTTCTATTCGCCCGTAGATTGAAGGCGAGACACCGAAGTGCTTGCCCCGAAAAAAGGCCGATGCAACAGTAACGCAAACTAATCAGCGCTTACTGAGCAAAGAGAGAACTTAACTGGGCACTGGAGAAACGACGACGAGGAAATTCTTGTCATCTTTTGGCGTTATCCCGCTATTTGAGAACTCAAGGCGAACTCGAACGTTTGCGCCGTCGGGGCGTAAACTTAGAGCGAACGCGTGTTGGCTAAATTCGCCGACACCCGACTTAGTCCAATTCGCAAAGTCAAAATTAGATTCTTCAAATTGAAACAATTGGTGGATCGGCTTGCCACAAATCTCCAAATGCGACATTCCCCATATTTCGCAAAACTTTTTGTTTACTTTGGAGATCGAATT
>JANMNK010000160.1:0-4571 GCA_031373875.1 Pirellulaceae bacterium
GTCGGCGATGTAGAAGTTCTTTGGACACTTCTCGCTGGTCGTTGGTTCTTTGCACGACATAATGCGAGAATTGTCAGAATGTTTCGTACTCGTACTCGAATATGGCGCCCGATCGAGTACGAGTACCGTTTCACTGAGTACGAGTAGGATTTTGACACGATGGATGCCGGTGATCCGCGAGAAGACTTGATTTTCCCTACGTATAGCCGTTGTTTCAGCCAGCTCGAGGTGAACGTCTATTCTGGCCTAGATTCTATGCGAGCCCGACAAGTTCGCGGCCTCGTTGGTCGCAGGCGGATAATCTTTTTCCGATTTCAACGAGAAGCTCATCGTCCGTCAATTGGCTAACGATTTCGGGCTCAATATGTGGGCCGATGACAACCACGATTGGCCGCGGTTTCGGCCAGTTGGTCCCTTTCGGCATGACTTCGTAAGCACCGACGACTGCAACGGGAATCAAGGGAACGTTTGTTCTTCGCGCTACGGAAATAAACCCTGGCTTCAGTTTCCCAATTTTTCCCGTTGTCGTACGCGTTCCTTCGGGGAAAATCAGCACGAGTTGTTTGCGTTTCAGTCGCAGCATCGTTTCCTTCAATCCGGAAAGTCCGCTTCCGTCACGATCGATTTCAATGGCATCGAGATTTCGGATGAGTGCCGCAAAAATCCAATTATTGAACAGAGTTTTGCGAGCGAGGAAATTCATGTGCCGGTTGAACGTGATTCCGACGAGCACAGGATCAAAATTCGATTGATGTGTCGACAGCACTAGGCCGCCATTTGCAGCAGGAATCAGATGCCGGTTCTCGGCTTTGAAGTTAAAAAACATGATCGTTACCATTCGACACATCAAATGGATACCGAAGTAAAATATTTTGCGACGGAGCGGTCTTTTCACTTCCGTGCTGGATTTGGATTTTGTTTTACTCATGATTCACAACCGAGAGCACGAAAGGATTTTTCTGGCAACCGCGATTGTGCCGTTTTTACAATGGATACGAGCTTGGCTAGGACTTCATCTTCGGTCATGCCATCCGTCCAAACTTCGAAGGAATCAGATGCGCGTTTCAGCCCGCCGACTTCGCGTGAAGTGTCTTCGAGGTCGCGTTGGTTTTGCAGCGACAATATTTCTTGGTAATTGGCCAATACGCCATTTTGCTCAAGCTGACTTACCCGCCGCCGCGCGCGCTCTTCGGACGTCGCGGTCAAGAAAATTTTGCATTCGGCATGTGGGAACGCCACAGTACCTTGATCGCGCCCTTCGGTCACAACATCGCGGGAAGAAGCCCATTGACGTTGGCTTTCTACGAGAGCTTGCCTCGCCTCGGGATTGTCGGCAACTTTTTTGATCGCACGCGTCACGTCGATTGTTCGAATCGCAGTCGTGACGTCCTCGTTGTCGACCCAAACGGCGTCGTCGGTCAAGCGAATGTTGATTGTCTGCGCAATTTGCGAGACGGCTGAGCGATCATCCAAATCGATGCCGTTTCGCAAGCAGTATAAAGTAACGCAGCGGTACATGGCCCCTGTATCCAGGAATGCAAATCCCAGTTGCTCGGCCAAACGACGGGAAACGGAACTTTTCCCGGCACCAGCGGGTCCGTCAATCGCGACAATCATGCAAACGGTATCTCAATGGAGAAAAAAATTGAAAGTGGATGAGGTTGGGCAACGCGTACTCCGTGCCTCGCGGCAGCATACGTAGAGAACAATTCGATGCGTTGGTCGGTTCCCTTGGAATATTGCAACTCAACGCGTCGCAATGTGCAACCCAAATTTGAGATTCCAGTCCGAGTTGGACGACTATTTCGCTTCGTAGGGTGCGATTACGAGTTCGTGGCGCACTGGAATGAAGGCTGCCGCGATATCGGCGACCAATTTTGAATGCTCAACTTCGGTGGTTTGAACAGCTTTTTGAAAATCTTCCTGACTTTTGGTAGAGTGGAAAATGTTTTGAACTTGCTTCGTCTCGTAAGCTTGTTTTGCCAGAACTCGTTCGTCAACAGCTTTGTATGCGTCGCAGAATGGGTTATTGGCAAATTCGCTTGCCAAGTTGATACCCGACAAAAGTTCTTTCGCCGCGAAAACTTTCGATTCTTTGCCCCACGTAACTTTGTATTTTTCGTGCTGTGCAATCTTTACTCGGAGAATGAATCGGTTCAGCTTTTCTTGGAAGGGAACCAAAGTCATTCCGGACCGAATCGAATCGTCACTGTCCACCGGTCCGTTGGCGCAAACCGGATATCTGTGCGACTCGATCGCGACGTAACCTACTCGGTTTTCGAGCATACGATGGCCTTCAGAAACGCTCGCGGTGCCGTCCATCAAGTCTACTTCGATGTCGGCGATTTGACCGTCCAAACCTAATGCATTCAGAAACGCAAAGGCCATCATTGTTTGCCCTGCCCAGCCAGGATGGATGCCGTCCTTACCTGCGACTTCGTATTTTCCAATTGCCTTGCCTGCATATTTGTCACGCGCGAAGAACTGAGCTTGGTACATGGGCCAGAATATGTCTGCGAAAGCGGCATTCTTTGTCGTGGCAACATGGGCGGAGATATTGCGAAGCTCGCATAAGTGCAAATTGTGTTCTTCGAGCGTCCCCGAGCGGCTTTGCACCCAACCAGCGATCTTGCCCGCGCAACCGGGCGATCCGACAACGACGCGAGCACCTGCAGCTTGAAAACGATCAACAATTGCTGTCAGGTTTTTCCGAAAGTCCGCTCCGTTGGCTTCATCATAAGGTCGATATCGCGAGTCGTTCATTCCATAACAGATCGTCGCCAAGGTTGGCTCAAAGGTCATGCAATCGCGCTCCATGCGTTGCAAAAACCCATCGCACTTTTCGCCGCTCCAGCCGTACTGGCGAACGGAAACTTGATATTGAGGAACGCAGACGGTTAAGTAAGTTTCAATTAGCCGAGAATACATTTTTTGTTCCGTGATCGAATCGCCGACAATTGCCAAGCGGTCACCTGGTCGAATCAAACACGATTGGGTGACAGGAGCACGGATTGGATTGAATTTGGCGAATTCCTCACGATCCGGTTTCGGTTCGAACTGCGAAAGTTTCTCTTCGGACGCGGCGTCGACGCCGACGTTCGTTAATGCGTAAATGGCAAAAGTTGCCAGCCAGTGTTCGCCTTCGTAATGACCGCTAAATACGTAGCGAAGGCCCGCTGAAAGGTGTTCTGCGGCTGCTTTCTCAAGAATGCTGCGACGTTTATCGCTAGCGGGGAATCGATGTGCGATGCCGTTCAGCGTCCAAGCCCTTGAGAGATCGAGGCCAGCTAAATGGACAAGCTTGCCGTCCGTAACGTCACTTACTTCGACAGGAGTTAACAACCGCGTCGCGGACCCATCGAGTAGTCCCGGCATCATGGCTGTAAACCAAGTTGTAAATTCATCCGCGTCAAGCACGCGGCGCATGAGATCGGCTTCGTTAAGTGACGTGGAGAAGAAGTCTTCGCCAGACGGTTCGAAAGCGTCGTTGTAATTTCGATCATTGCCAAAGAAAAATCGACTCCGAGCATTTACCAATTGCTCCAACTCTTTGTTCTTAACAGCCCTCGAGTAATCGAGAACTTGACCAAGAGCGAAACCTGTATCGGGATGCACACCTGAACGAATCGGCCAAGTTAGCTTGGGCAAATACTCCATGGTCAGCGCAACAATTTTGTTTTCTAAGGGCCGCAAATTGTTGCGCCATCGCTGACTGTCTGCATCAGGCCATTCATCGAGTTCTTGGACGAGACGAAGTAACCATGCCCAGCCATACATCCGTTCGAATGACTTATTCTCCTTTTGCTCAAAGTAAGCCGTTTCGACTGCAATAGCTTCTTCAGTAAGGTGGGCGTCTAACCGTGTCCGGGATTCGGCTGCAAGAGAGTGGTTTGGATTGAGTCGCAATAAACGCACCAACATCCAATGGCCATGCACGCTACTGTGCCAATCGAAGCAACCGTAAAACGCGGGATGCATTGCTTTCGGACTCAATACTCCTGCAGGACCCGTCACGACATTCGATGGCTTGTTCGGATACTCTTGATCGAGCCCTTTAATGGCAAGCTGGGCCATCGCAGCCGCTTGATCATCGGTAAGTGCGTGATTCAGCCTCGGCAAATCCTGTGCTTGACCAAGGGCCGCGAAAGAACAGTAGGCGATTAGCATCGCAACCAAACAACGCGTCAGCGTGTTTTTGGTTGCCACGACGAATTCAAACGTATTCAAGTCAACGTACATCCGTCGCGATTCCTTCGAAGTATTTCTGTTGTTATGAGTCAAGCATGACGAGACGACCATGCGATAGGTACTGAGTCATTTGTTTGAGGCTTCTCGCTGATCGCCGGTATCGATCGTACTCGTACTCAGTGAAACGGTACTCGTACTCGTACTCGATCGGGACCAAATTCGAGTACGAGTACCGCCTGTGGCTGAGTACGAGTACGGTGCGTCTGCGTAAGCCGTTGGAGAGTAGCGAATGAAAGAGTCGTACAAGTTAAAGTTTAGCCAACAAACTTGGCCCCGAGTAATGCGTCGGAACGGGCAACCGTTCAGGCGAAGCGTTCACAGGG
>JANMNK010000169.1:0-8460 GCA_031373875.1 Pirellulaceae bacterium
CAACCAAGCCCGCTTGGGTAACTCCTTGTTTAACGACTAACGCCAAGTCATTCAAGTGCATGTTGCAGGTGTTGCCTTCGTACCAAACACTTCCGATTCCAACCTGTGCCTTATTCATGTCTTCCGTCGTCAAGCCTGTCCCGTACAACATGGCTTGAGAAGCACCTTGGCTCTTGGGTTGGGTGATGCGGCTACTATATTTGTTGAGCTGGTCTGGCATGTTGGAGCTTTGACAGTGGTGGTGGGCTAATTTGCTGGGGCTGGGAAATAAACGAAGGTTATAGTCTAGTTTCTTAGTGAAACATTGCGTAGCCCGCCTCAACTAATTCGCGGCAGCCACTCGCGAAAATCCTTCTGATAAAAACTCAAGAGCATTTCGAAGATGGTGGGATGAAGCTCGTGCAATTCATGGGGTACTTGAAAAAATACCTCGCTACAAACAGCAAAAAATTCCGCCTGGGAAGACAAGCCATAGTCGTTGATCAATACGTCGACGCCATGGTGGACTTGCTCGCGAAGCATCTCAAGTTGTTGAGTCCATTGCCCCTGCCAGCGTTCAGAATCCACCGTGGCTGGCAGCGGCGGGATGCCATCTATTGTTCGTCCGTTGATCATATCGAATTGGTGGGAAAGTTCATGGACGACTAAATGGTTGCCGTGATTCAGGCCGCGCGCCGCAGATTGCACTTCTCTCCAATTGAGGATGATTGGGCCTCGATACGAAGTTTCGCCTTCGCGACTCGATTCGCCAATAAGTGCGATGCCATTGCCCATGTCGCGCACCGGGCCTGGCGCAACGTAGGCTTCGGGATAAAGGAGAATGCTCAAAGTTTGGTCAAAGTACCAATTGGGATACGCTAGCGTCATCATCGCGGCTTGACCAGCAACGGTCCATTTGGCCGAATCCGTCATCTCAAATCCGCCACAGCCTTCCCAGTTTTTTTCAGCAACGAAGATCTTCGCCCAGTTGATGGCTGCGTCCGCTAGATCCGATGGTAGGTATCGCCATTGCCATGCACCCCGCAAGATCGCCGCGCGCGATTCCATGTTCAAAGGAATCGATCGCAGTCGTCTACGCTTGTAATTTCTAAGCCACTGAAACATGTTTGATTTGTTTCCAAATGTGATTGAAGCCGATAGCACGGTTGCATCATTCGGCCATGCTGAATAATAATGGGCGGGACGCTAACGCAACACATTTACATAATAGCGATCGTTTGGAGATTCGGAATGAACGCGGCGTATCGACCAGAATTCGTGTACTTTGATCTTGGAAATGTTCTGGTCAATTTTGATCATGCCATCGCTGTTCGGCAGGTCGCGGAAATGACGGGCGTTTCTACGGATAAAGTACGGCACCTGCTTTTTGAATCGGGTTTGCAAGATAAATACGAAACCGGCTTGGTCAGCAGCAGCGAGTTTGTTGTCCAAGTCGAGCGTGCTTTTAACATGCCACTCGATAAAGAAACAGTATTGGATGCCATCAGTTCCATATTTCACCCTAACCTAGAAATTCTTGAGCCACTTCGATGGCTGAGAGGTCGAGGGTTCCGCTTGGGGGTTCTGTCAAATACCTGCGAAGCTCATTGGCAATGGGTCAAACGCCAGCAGTATCCTGTTTTGGATGGTTGGTTTGAATTGGATGTGTTAAGCTTCGAAGTGGGTGCTATGAAACCGTCTCCGGTTATTTACGGGAAAGCCGCTGAGATTGCCGGAGTCCCACCTAGTTCCATATTTTTTACCGATGATCGAGCCGACAACATTGCCGCCGCTTCCGACGCTGGTTGGACAGCATTTCAGTTTACCAACGCAAAACAACTCCAATCGCAATTCTTGAAATGGTCGTAATCGATACGGATAAACAATGGGTCGATTTGTCAGTTTGATTCGTAGCACGTGGTGGTTATGGTTGGGGTACTTCCTGGCTGGAGTGCTTTTAACCGTCTTTATTAGCCGCGTATTCCTTGCAATTTTCCCGATCTGCATCGCCACTTTTTTCTATTTTGCTTACGTTCGATACGACGAAGACGGCAACTTTATCGGCAGTTAAGTAATCAATTGCTGGCAAATTACGATTCACTGATCAAATCTCATGACCGCCTTCTGATCGACCTGAAAACCACAGGTTTCGTCGAGTTGCCCCGCCGACTTCTCCCTGCCCTGACGACTAAAAATTGACGTTGGCCCATCCATAGCCAGCATTCCAAGTCTTAACTTTGGTATTGAAGCCACCTGCGGTATTTAGGTACTTTCCCAACTGGCCATCCATTCGAGGCTAATTTTTGAGGCCAATACTTAATTGGGACAATTTGCTATGAAGACTGCCCGATCGCGCGTGGTGAATCTAAGACCGATTGTGTTCGTATGCCTTTGTAGTGTTGTCAGCATGTCGGGTGGTTGCCGTTGGTCCAGCATGGGACAAAACACACTCGGTGTTCAATTATTCCAGCAAGGTCGTTATGCCGAAGCCATGCAGCAGTTCGAAAAAGCCAAACAGGTAGATCCAACGAATCCCGACACGTATTACAACTTGGCTGCAACGTATCACAAACTGGGAACTTCGCAGAATAACAAGACGCTCATCGACCAAGCTGAGGCACTTTACAATCAGTGTCTCGATCTTTCGGCAAATCATGTCGACTGCAATCGTGGATTGGCAGTGTTGCTAGTGGAGTCAGGGCGGTCGGATAAAGGTTTTGATCTCTTGAAAAACTGGGCGATGGCCAATCCAACTTTGGCCGACGCGCGAGTTGAGCTCAGTCGGTTATATCAAGAATTTGGACAAACCAAAGTCGCAGAACAGTATTTGGATGAAGCGTTAGTGCTTGACCCAAGCAATTCGAAAGCGTGGTCGGCAAAAGGCCGCATGCGAGAGACGGCAGGTGACTTGGAGCAGGCTCTCCAGAATTACCAACAAAGCTTGGCCATCAATGGTCTACAACCGGAAGTCTACCAACGAGTCGGAGCGTTAAATGTCCGGTTGGCTGAAAAACAACTTGCCTCGATCGGCACGAAATCGACCAACACTACGGCACAATCCGTCAATCCACCCAGACGTTACTAAACGCGTTTCGCACGTGCCCACCTCGCGAGGTAGTAATCGCAAAAACCAGCCAAAAGCCTAGTTCTTGCTGGATCACGGCTTTGTGATTTTTTGATTGGGGCGGTTTTTCAACCAGAAACATATCGCAATTGCTGCTTACTGTGCCGCAAAGCTCGTCTTGGCAACTCTCCTTACGCGGACCGATATCACGTTCTAAAATTGCTATCTACGAAAACGAAATCGATACGAACGCGACACCTATTTGGAATCGAAATTTAAATGAACGCCGTTACAGAAGAACGAATCATCAATTTTTCCGCTGGCCCTGCAGTAATGCCGGTCTCTGTACTTGAGCAGATACGCGACGAGATGTTGTGCTTGCCTGGATGCGGCGCTTCCGTCTTGGAAATTTCGCATCGCAGCGAGCAGTTCATGGCCATTCAGGAAGCAGCCAAACAGCGTTTGATTCGTTTGCTCGCCATCCCTAGCGACTATGAAGTCCTATTCGTTCAAGGCGGTTCTAGGCTCCAATTCTCCATGGTCCCGATTAACCTCCTCCGACCTTGTGAGTATCCGGCTCAGTACATCATTACGGGCACTTGGGGAGCTTCGGCCTATTCCGAAGCGATCCGCGAAGGGGCCGTCGATGTCGTTTGGGACGGCAAGGACACGAACTACGATCGACTTCCCAAAGCAAACGAGCTCAAACGAAGTCCAGATGCCGCCTATGTCCACATCACTAGCAACGAAACCATTCAAGGCGTTCAATTTAAAGACGAGCCCGCAGTCGATGGAGTCCCGCTGGTCTGTGACGCATCGTCGGATTTCATGCATCGACCTGTCGACGTGTCGAAATACGGATTGATCTACGCGTGTGCGCAAAAGAATGCGGGCCCCGCTGGCGTAACCGTGATCATCATTCGCAAAGACTTGCTAGCACGCTCACCGGCTGATTTGCCTGGATACTTGTCATTCAAGAATCACGCCGAGGCCGACTCCATGTGGAACACGCCTCCAACGTTTGCGATCTACGTCCTCGGTCTTGTCACTAAGTGGCTTGAAGAAACGATCGGCGGACTCGCTGCCATGCACGACATCAACAAAGCGAAAGCCGCGATGCTCTACTCCGTTATCGATCAATTCCCCAAATCCTACATCGGCCATGCCCAAACGGATTGCCGCTCATTGATGAATGTTACCTTCCGGTTACCTGATCAAGAAACCGAAAAAGCCTTTCTCAAGGGCGCGCAAAAACAAGGACTGGATTCACTCAAAGGCCATCGAAGCGTCGGCGGTATTCGAGCAAGTATCTACAACGCTATGCCGACCGAAGGCATCAAATGTTTGGCCGACTACATGATCGACTTTGCAAACAAACGCGGCTGAGACGCACATCGTCGATCCATCTGTCGTCCGGGGCCACAAACTTGTGCGAGTTACTAACGGCACGCGTTTGCGGTTCATGAAGCTCACTTGAAATTGTCGCCTTGCGGTGTTTACTCACGATAATCCACTAGAAACAGAACAATGAAAACGCGAATACTGGTCCTCGATCCTATCGCTCAAGAAGGGCTTGCCCTTCTCAGCCAAGAACCCAATTTTGAATATGAAATTCGCACGGGACTCAAAGGCGAAGCGCTTCGCACGTCGCTGGCTGAGTTCGATGGAGCGATTGTTCGATCCGGAGTGAAAATCACCGCCGAATCGCTCGAAGGCAACCGTCGATTGCGAGCGATCGTACGAGCTGGCGTGGGTACCGACAACATCGACAAGAATGCGGCGACGAGATTGGGAATCGTCGTAATGAACACTCCCGACGGAAATACCCTTAGCACAGCGGAACACGCGTTCGCACTCATGCTCGCCCAGTCCCGCCAAATCGCGCCAGCCAATCAAAGCCTGGTCAATGGCGTTTGGGATCGCAAATCGTTCATGGGAAACCAATTAGCTGACAAGACACTCGGAATCGTCGGAATGGGAAGAATCGGCCGAGAAGTCGCTAGTCGCGCACAAGCGTTCCGGATGCGCGTCATTGCTTACGATCCATTCTTCACCGATGAGCAAGCTACCAAGCTGAACATCGTGCGAGCAAACACCGTTCATGAAATGCTTCCCAAAGTGGACTTCCTCACGGTACATACACCGTTAACACCTGAAACGAAACACCTGATTGGCCAAAAAGAGCTCGCGATGTTAAAGCCTGGAGTACGGTTGATCAACTGTGCTCGAGGCGGGATCTACGACGAAGGAGCGTTGGTCGAAGGACTCAAGAGTGGCGTTATAGCTGGCGTCGCTTTAGACGTCTTCGAAGAAGAGCCTTGCACGAGCAGCCCTCTCTTCGGCATGCCCGGAGTCGTCTGTACTCCACACCTAGGAGCAAGTACCGAGGAAGCTCAAACGCAAGTTGCTGTCGAAGGTATTCAATTACTGATCAATTTCTTCAAGACGGGCGAAATTCGTCACGCCGTCAATGTCGCGGCGATCGACCCGAAAACCCTCGAAGCTTTGGGAGGCTACATCGATGCAGCATATAGGCTTGGCCTTATGTTGTCCCAGTGGCACGAAGGAGCAATTGAGACGTGTACGCTTGCCTATCGTGGCGAAGTTGCTGATCGAAACACAAAGCTATTGACGTCGGCTTTCTGCGCCGGTTTGCTTGAACGGGCGTTGAACGATGACGTCAACATTGTGAATGCCGAAATGCTTCTCAGAGAACGGGGCGTTGAGCCCTCGGAGAGCCAGTCTCATGAGAAAGGCGCTTTCAATTCCTCGATTACAGCGGAACTGTCCGGCGGCGGCGTCAATTCCAAAGCGAGCGTCACGCTATTTGGAAACGCAATGCCACGGCTGATCATGATCGATGGCTACCAACTCGAAGCTTACCTGGATGGCCGATTAATGCTGTTTACGCACAGCGACGTTCCCGGAATCATCGGGCATGTCGGGACGGTGTTTGGCAAACATCAAATCAATATCGCACAAATGGCCGTAGGTCGTGCTACAAACAAACCCGGTGGTTCAGCAATCGGGGTGCTTAATCTCGATAGCGTTCCATCGGCAGAGGCCATCAAGGATTTAATGGCCATTGGCAAAGTCATCGTGAAAGTACAAACGATCACACTTCCGGAACGCGGCACTCTCCCGCCTTGGATGCAAAGTTAGCGCTCGTCCGCCTTGCCTAGTACGATGTCCGTTTCGAGAGCGATTTCGGGTCTCGTCAATATTGTAGAAGGCACGGATTCGTCTCTATGAACCGTGCGGTCGGGGGCCCAGTGCGTTTGGGGTCACTGCGGGATCTTGATGTTGGGGTCGATTTCCTTAGCTCGCGAAAAACTTGAGTCCGCCTTTAAGGAGTCACCTTTCTTCTTTGCGATTACGCCTTGAACAAGAAGCAATTGGGCTAAATCGCCCGCGCCCTTCTCTGCTTCATTCACATCGGCGTCCGCTTTGTCGAGATTGCCAAGTTCCGCGTGGCATCGAGCCCGAATCACGTAGGCTTCGGAAATCAAGTCGGGATTCAAACCGCCTCCTTCGCCAAGTGCCTTGTCCAGCAAGGGAAGAGCTTCGGCAAAGGCATTATTCGCCACCAGGGTGACCGCTTCTTGGTAGGAACCCTCTGCGCCCGAAACAATATCCTTCGGTATTTCCTTACGGCCGCACCCGGCAAAAAACAAAATGGTCGACGAAACGATTAACGTCAATAAGCGTGGCGCGTTCATATTATGATCCACTATTGTCTAATCAGAAATCAGTTCGCGACGTGGAGTTTTGCAATGGTAATTACCGCCCTAACGGCCGCTTCGCATTCCAGAAAAATGGCCGAAATCGCAGAAACAATGTCGCAACGATTTCGGCCAAAATAAATCGAACGAGGTAAAAACAATACGATCAAGGATCCGATGATACGGACTCGCCAGTGTCTCGGGTTCCAAGTGCACGCCAAGTCGTCGTATTCACGCTGTCACTGTAGAATCGTACGCTTCCATCACCGAAACAGGTGTTCACGCCGCCCCGGTGGAGGCTTCGTGCTGAAATTATCGCATGCTCACCGGGAACGTCCGCAATCGCACTCCAATTGCCGCAGTCATAACCACGCCAGTTCGGAGTCGCAACATGATTGTACATGGTGCTGGAATAAAATCCGAATGGCCAGCCGTTCGAAAAATCGCTGCCCTCGAGCCATCGACCCATCGAATTGAAATGGAACGAATCACCCACGGATCGATAGTTCAAACAAGCATTGAACATGGCGTCCGGATCAGGCATTACGTTGGCTCGTCCTGGCATCGTAATCACGTCCATCTGCGAAGGTGGCCGAGCGACGAGATTGCGCCCTGTTCCTTTCGTTCGCTCGGAAAAGAACACGGTGTTGGATAGCCCGTCATAGAAGGAGCGTGTACCCAATGCGTCACCAATCGTGAAAGCACCGTTTCCGCGACAGCTCAGTTCGCCAAAGAAAGCGTTGTTATTATTGTTCGCCGTCGTGTTCTCCGCTCCACCATAAGGTGTTGATCCACCAAAGTTATAACGGTAGTTGTTTTCCGACACCAAGCGTTGCGTACGATTAGGACACGATGGGCACAGGAACAAACCCGCTTGCATACGATAACCTTCGTAATTGATGTTGCTAGGAACGCCACTGGTCGTCATGCGAACGGTCGTGGGTGCCGAAAAATCGATCAGATTGTAATTGTTGCTCGCTTCCATAAAGGGCAGCAAGAACATGTGCACGGATCGAAAACCCGTTACCGTGCCCGGAGTTTGGCTAACGCTGTTGTAGTTCGTGTAGCTCGTACGATCTACACCGTTCACTCGCCAATCGGGAAGCAAACGACCAGGAGGGAAAGCCTTATAAGACGACTCGTAATTCATCAAAGCGATACCGATTTGATGAAGATTATTCTGGCACGACATACGCCGTGCAGCTTCGCGTGCGGCCTGAACTGCAGGAAGCAGTAGACCTACTAAAATGCCGATGATGGCAATGACAACCAGCAATTCCACCAATGTGAAACCCTGGTTTCCAGCGGCTTTTCGGGAACGGAACATACCTAAAATCCTCGGAATAAATAGGAATCAAAGCAATTCGCTCGAATATTGGTGGGGTACAACCAAGCGTCTTCAAGATACCAATTTCCTAATACTTGGCAAATGATGCCAATCTCAAATTTCCTAATTCACAGATTCTTAATGTTGTGGAAATCGCGTGAAATCCAAAGTCAAGAATCCCGCCCCAAGAAAGGGGAAAGTCCACGCTCTTGTGAATACTGTAAGGAAACAAACGGAGCCAATACGTCGCGACCTTCTTTTTGACGGCGAGACATTTTTTTTGAATGGAAAACGCGTCCTGGAAATTTCTCGATGAAACAAATTCGCCGAAGGTTGCGCGACGTGAGCTTATTAAAGATGACTCGTTC
>JANMNK010000176.1:0-5061 GCA_031373875.1 Pirellulaceae bacterium
CAGTTGCGAGTGGGTTTTGCGAATGAATTGCAAAAGCAGATTCCGGATGGAGTCGAAGTAACATGCCCCGATCAAACGCACATTATCGTCCGTGGTTGTGATAAACAAAAAGTCGGCCAGTTTGCTGCCGAAGTTCGCTCGTTGCGAAAACCTGAACCCTACAAGGGTAAGGGAGTTCGTTATCAAGGCGAACAGGTTAAGCTCAAGGCTGGTAAGAGCGCTACATAAAATTATTGTTGCTGACAAGAACTCCTATCTATTCCGATGGGCGAGAGGTTAAGAAGTGGATTTACGCAAGACAATTAACAAACAACAAGTACGCCGATCATTTCGCGTACGCCGCCGTTTGCATGGCACTGCTACGCGGCCACGGTTGTCCATTCATCGAACTCTGACGCATTTTGCTTGCCAGTTGATCGATGACGATTCGGGCAGGACTTTGGTCGCAGCGACAACCAAGAGCCCGTCGTTTCGATCGACTACGAAGTACTGTGGGAACTGTGCTGCTGCGGCACAACTGGGTACGATTATCGCCGAGAAAGCGATCCAAGCTGGAATTAAAACCGTGGCTTTTGATCGTGGCCATCGGAAATATCATGGGCGTGTCGCCGCTTTTGCGGACGCTGCTCGTCAAGGTGGCTTGGAGTTCTAATTCGAATTCGTTTTATTCAACGTTGGGGTCGACGCAAAAGTGTCCAAAGTCACAGAATCATCGGCATTACAAGGCGATTTAATCGATCGCGTTCTACAAATCAAACGTTGTGCGGCCGTCGTAAAGGGTGGTCGCCGATTTAGTTTCGCTGCGCTGGTGGTCGTTGGCGATGGGAAAGGCAAAGTTGGTTACGGTTACGGCAAAGCCAACGAAGTCCCCCCGTGCGTCGCAAAAGCCCAGAAACAAGCGATGCGAACGATGTTGCAGATTCCCCTAATCGATGGCGCGCTGCCGCACGCTGTGTGGGGCCAATACGGCGCTGCTCGCGTTTTGCTAATGCCAGCAAGCCCCGGTACCGGTATCATCGCGGGACAGACTGTCCGTGCTGTTTGTGAAGCTTCGGGTATTCACGACATTCTCACAAAGAGTTTTCGTTCGAATAATCCCACCGTATTAATCAAAGCAACCTTTGATGCATTAAGTAAATTGCGAACGCGCGATGAAGTTCAGCGTTTGCGTGGAGTCAACTTGTCATGAATTTGAATGATATAAACCAAGGTATTGTTTCGAACCGTAAGCGCAAGCGTATCGGTCGAGGCGTTGGTTCCGGCATCGGCAAGACTTCGGGACGCGGTCACAACGGACACAAGTCGCGAAGCGGTTATTCGCGTCATCCATCGTTCCAGGGTGGTCAGTTGCCGATGATTCGCCGCACTCCTAAACGCGGTTTCTTTAACTCGTTTGCTCCAATCGTTTTCGCTGTCAACGTAGGTGTCTTGAACGATGCTTTCCCTGCAGGTGCAGAAATCGACGCAAACACTTTGAAGTCGACTGGACTTGTTAAGACGGTTTGCGACGAGATCAAGATCCTGGGTGATGGCGAAGTCACCAAACCTTTAAAGCTGACAGTAACTCGCATCAGCGCTTCCGCAAAGCAAAAGGTCGAAGCCGCTGGCGGATCGGTGGTCGTTATTGCATCCAAGCGAACTCCAAAGGAACGAGTTGCAGCGCTGAAATCGGCCGACAACTAATGGTGGCGACCGGTTCTGGGGCACTGAAGACATGGAATAAAGCGTCGGATAATTGAAAAGCAATTTTGGGTCTACGGTCCGGCTTAGTTCAAAGTAACCGAACAACCAACATAACCAAAAACGACACAAAACGGCTGCTGATTTAAAGCGTCCGGCGCACGGCAGAAGGATCCGATTTTATGTTTGAAAAACTACGCGTCGTTTTTAGCATTCCGGAGTTACGGCAAAAGATCGTATTGACTTTGCTGTTACTCGGTGTGTACCGAATCGGCTATCAAATTCGCTTGCCCGTGTTGAAAAACACCTACACCGCAGGCAGCAGCGATATCAGCTCTTTCCTGGAAAAAGTCTCTGTCTTTGCCGCTACCGATTTGCGATCCTTGACGATATTCGGTCTTGGAATCATGCCGTATATTTCGGCTTCTATTATTTTTCAACTGCTTGGCACGGTTTGGAAACCCATAGAACAGCTTCGCAAAGAAGGCGAAACTGGTCGTAAGAAGATCAACGAATACACTCGCTATCTGACTGTGATTATTTGCGTTGTGCAAAGCTGGGTGTTCTTGCGTTACATGGCGATGAACCCTCAAAACAATAGCGTTGCACCGCAGTTTTTCGGTGATGGTAGCGAAGTCCTTTCACTGGGTTGGCAGATCACTTCTGTTGCCATCATGACTTGCGGAACCATCTTCCTCATGTGGCTTGGTGAGCAAATCGACGAATACGGTATCGGCAACGGAATCAGTCTTTTGATTATGGCTGGTATCTTGGCCCAGATGCCCAAGGCTTTGTGGGACTTGCGATCGAACATGCAGTTCGAGTTGAGCGGTATGACCCCGGGACAAATCGGTCCGGACATTTTAATTGTGCTTGGCTGTTTGTTCGTGGCGGTCGTTTTTGCCGTGGTTTTTATCACAATGGCTCAGCGACGAATTCCGACCCAGAGCGCAAAGCACGTGCGTGGTCGGCGCGTCTATGGCGGAACCAAACAATATCTGCCTTTGCGAATCAACCAAGCTGGTGTGATGCCCATCATTTTTGCCAGCAGCTTGTTGATGCTGCCAGGTGTATTTTTCGGTGCCATTTCGGTTTGGATCATGCGTAGCAGCGATCCATCGGCACCGGTTACCGGAATCCGCGAATTCTGGGGTGGTTTTTTTCAAATGCTAACCGGCATTTTCCAACGCGGTTCGTCCTTTATGTACAATGTCTTCTATGTCCTATTGATTTTCTTCTTCTGTTACTTCTGGACGTCGATCATTTTCAATCCAAAGGAAATGTCCGAAAACCTAAAAGATCACGGTACGTTTATTCCAGGTTATCGTCCAGGAAAACGAACAGCTGACTATTTGGAAAAGGTCATGGTGCGAATCACGTATGTGGGAGCAGCATTCCTTTCCGTAGTTGCCATTGTGCCAACTCTTGTGTCGTCGCAACTAGGTGTTTCTTTCAATGTTGCGGCTTTCTATGGTGGTACCGGACTTTTAATAGCAGTTAGCGTCGCATTCGACTTGATTCAGAAGATCGATAATCATTTACTCATGCGAAATTACAAAGGTCTGCTTGAAAACTAATTTCCTGGTTTAGAATAATGGTTGCCAGGGAAGGGCAGTGACATTGAAGAGCATTTTGTAAACACCCTAAATTACTAAGTCGGAAAGGCGCTGGGCATGCGGATCGTCTTCATCGGACCTCCCGGCGCGGGGAAAGGTACACAGTGCAAGCGACTCGTTTCGCTACTCGGAATTCCTCACCTTTCGACGGGTGAGATGCTTCGAAAGGTAATGCATCAAGATACCGCGCTTTCCCAATGGGTTGCGTCGTATTTGGAGAAAGGGCTGTTGGCACCCGATCACTTGGTTATGCGAATCGTCTCGCAACGATTACAGCAACCGGATTGTGTAAACGGCGTTTTGTTTGATGGCTTTCCGCGAACCATAATCCAAGCTCAGTTGTTGGATGATTTCTTAAAAGAATGCGACGACCGGATTGACCTGGTTCTGAATTTGGTGGTTGGCAATGACGAATTGATTCGTAGGCTGCTTAATAGGGCTCGAATTGAAGGACGAGTAGACGATACCGACGAGACTATCCGGGCCCGTTTACAGGTCTTTTTCGAGCAGACAGCGCCGTTAATCGAATATTACGAAAAAAAGAACTGTGTAGATGAAGTTGACGGGATGCAGGGGGCGGACGAGGTATTTGAACAAATCAAAAAAATCGTCGAAAAGCGATCGGCTGATTCCTTGAGACGTTTGGGAAAAAGCTAAGGGGTTTACAGTACAATTTTCATACCGAAAACCCGAATTACGGCTTGCCAAGATTACTTATCTAAGATTAAAATTTGCGGTTCTCAGTTGGTTGCTGCTTGCGCGGTATCGACTTAAGTCGTTTACATATAGGCACTTAGGATTTCTGGAGAAGGCTTCATGCCACGTTTGCTGGGCGTTGATATTCCAAACGACAAACACGTGCACATTTCGTTGCAGTATTTGTATGGCGTGGGTCCTGCCGTTGCCCGCGAGTTGTGCGTCAAAACACAGATCGATCCGAGCAAAAAAGCTCGTGAATTAGACGAAGATGAGTTGTCGCGATTGGCCACATTGCTGGAGCGAGACTACACAGTCGAAGGCCCGCTTCGTCGCCAGATTGGGCAGAACATCCATCGACTACGCGAAATCAAATGTTACCGTGGCCTGAGGCATCGCGCAAGCTTGCCTGTTCGAGGTCAACGGACAAGAACCAATGCACGGACTCGAAAAGGTCCGAGGAAGACAGTTGCCGGTAAGAAGGGCGTTAAGGACTTGAAGTAGTCTTTAATTGTTGTGAGTTCAGTTAGTCGGTTTTTTGGAGTTAAGTTAAAGTGGCCAAGACCCCTGTCGTCAACAAGCGGCGCAAGATTCGACGCAACGTCACCGTTGCTGTTGCTCACGTTCGCTCTTCATTCAATAACACCACCGTCACCATCACCGATGCGAAGGGTGATACGTTGTGTTGGGCAAGTGCGGGCACCTGTGGTTTCAAAGGTAGTCGTAAAAGCACACCGTTTGCCGGACAAGTAGCTGCTCAACAGGCGGCTGAGAAGGCTGCCAAGTTTGGCGTCAAGGAACTCTCTGTTCGTGTCAAAGGCCCTGGTGCTGGTCGCGAAAGCGCGATTACGGCGCTTCAGACTGCGGGTATGACCGTAAAGCAAATTGAGGATGTGACTCCGATTCCGCATAACGGTTGTCGCCCTCGCAAGCGTCGTCGGGTTTAGTTGTTTTGGCTAATCACAGTGTGGGGTTTGCCTCTAACTTTTCCTAACACAGTTACATTTTTTTGTCGGGGATTTCGGAATGCACATTCGCTGGCGAGGATTCGAATTGCCAAGCTCGGTCG
>JANMNK010000177.1:0-8161 GCA_031373875.1 Pirellulaceae bacterium
TATTCGATCCCGCCGTTCTTTGGCAGCGGACGAAAGGCAATCGGCAGATTTGCATTGCCGTTCTGGACGGGCCGGTCGATCTGCAGCACGAGAGTCTCAAAGAAGCAAACATACGACTTGGGCTGAACGTCGATTACCCAGCGATCGACGATGGCTTCGCTTGTCGGCATGGTACGCACATTACAAGCGTCATATTTGGGCAACACACTAGCCCCGTGCAGGGAATTGCTCCTGAGTGCTCTGGGATAATCCTTCCCATCTATTCGACCACCCCAATCAACGCGCTCACCTCCGGATCGCAGCTAGATCTGGCAAGAATGATTCTGCAAGCACTTGCAGAGGGTGCAAACGTAATCAACATAAGTGGAGGCGAATTTTCGCCATCCGGGCAAGCTCATCCTATGCTGGCCGACGCTATTCGAGCATGCGAACTCGCAGATGTTTTGATTGTCGCCGCAGCAGGGAATCAAGGATGCGATTGCCTCAATGTCCCCGCTTCGCTCGGTTCCGTCCTAGCAGTGGGAGCGATGGATGCGAATGGCGAACCTTTGGCAGTGAACAATTTTGGGCTGGCCTACCAATACCAAGGCATCGTTGCACCGGGAAAAGATTTACTCGGTGCGCGACCAGGGGGCGGTACCTATCTAATGTCAGGGACAAGCGCCGCTTCGGCCTGGGTGTCGGGTATCGTTGGACTACTTTTATCATTTCAAATTCAAATCGGTCAGAAACCAAGCCCATCGCGTGTGCGCCGGGCTTTGCTCGAAAGTGCATTGGATTGCAGCGAGTTACAAGCACGGGACTGCAAACGCATTTTGGTTGGTCGCATCAATATTCCAGGGGCAATTTCCCAACTTCTCAAGGACAATTCAATGGCAAGTCATCCTGATCAAATCGGCGTCGTCCCATCGCAATCCGAACCAGCAGGTTGTGTTACGGAGCATGGTCCAACAAGCTCTATTCCTCGCCCCGACGCCGGAGTGACTCCCTCGACTTCAGTACAGCCTCAAGCATGCTCATGCGGGGGTGGGGGAGCCAGGCAGACTGTTTATGTGCTTGGGCAGATCGGATACGACTTGGTCTCCGAAGCTCGACTTGATGCATTTGCTCAAAAAATGGGTGGGCAAGGTGGTGCTACTCCTTCTCGAGCTTTGCCTAGTGATCCAGCGAAAATGCTCGACTATCTCAAAAAGAATCCTTACGAAGCAACTGCTTTGGAATGGACGGTGAACTTAGACGGAACGCCGATCTATGCAGTACGCCCAAACGGCCCGTTCGCTTCCGATACCTACGCACAACTTCGCGACTTTCTTAATAGCCAACTCCAAGAAGATGCCGAGCGCGTTTCCATTCCCGGCGTGATTTCGGGCAATGCACGACTAATCACTGGCCAGGTTGTCCCTGTCATCATTCCCGAATTGCGAGGCATGTATTGTTGGAACACCGATTCCATTGTCGATCCAAAGGCAAAGAAAGAAGTAAAGCAAGACGTCAAGGACTTCCTAGATCAGATTTACTTTGGCCTAAGAAATCTTGGCGTATTGCCCCAAGATCGCGCTATCAATTTTGCAGCGACCAATGCCTTTAATATCGAAAAGATTTTCGATGATCTCGACGACGATCTCGATCACGAAAGCATGCGAGTTGTCCCTAGTCCCTTCGGTCGTCCAGGATCTGATTGCTGGGATGTTGAAATCTATTTCTTCTATCCAAAGAGAGAAGTGCAGAGCGTCCGAAAAGTGTATCGCTTTACGGTCGACGTCAGCGATCTCGTACCGGTCACCATCGGGCCAATGCGTAGTTGGCTTACACGCTAGAAAAGTCGAATGGCGTATAGGTGTCTCCGTAATCCAAAGTGGATTATTGCGAAGGCGCCACGAGCGCACTTTTCCAATTTTATTGCTCACAGACCGCCGACGTATCGGGACGCCGCTCGGTCTGAATTGGTGCTTGTCATCAAGTCGCAATCGCACTAGATCGGCTCGCAGTCTGCCCACGATTTCCCAACTTTGACATCTACTTTAAGCGGGACAGCAAGCTTGACGACATTGGTCATTTTATCCCTGACCATCGCAGCCAACGCCTCCACGTCAGAGTCGGCGACTTCGAAAAGCAATTCGTCGTGAATCTGCAGTAGCATTTTGGCTTGCAGATCGCTTTCACGCAGCGAGCGATGCACGTCGATCATCGCTTTCTTGATAATGTCGGCTGCGGTGCCTTGGATAATTGTGTTCACCGCCATGCGTTCAGGCTCAATCAGTATTTTCCGTTTGCTGGCTTCCATCGAATCAAAATCTCGGACGCCTTTGATCCAGCGTTTGCGACCAAGCATCGTAGAAACATATCCTTGCGCTCGACACGTGCGTAACGTGTCTGCGATAAACGACTGGACACCGGAATATCGAGCAAAGTAATTGTCAATGAACTCGGAAGCTTCGTCTTTGCTGATGTTCAGTCCTTTTGCCAATCCAAATGGGCTCTGTCCATAAATAATGCCAAAGTTCACGGCTTTGGCACTTCGTCGCATCGCGGACGTCACCTCATCCAAAGGAACGCCGTAGACTTCGCTGGCGACTCGTGCATGAATATCCTGGTCCGCCTCGAACGCAGTACGCAAGGAAACATCGCCACAGACATGAGCTAAAACGCGCAATTCAATTTGCGAGTAATCCGCTGCCAACAATAGCCAACCAGCCTGACCGGGTACAAACGCAGATCGAATTTTTCTTCCATCCTCAGTGCGAATCGGGATGTTCTGCAAATTCGGCTCATTACTGCTAAGTCGGCCGGTGATTGCGGCATCTTGGCGAAACGACGTATGCACGCGACCTGACTTGGAGCTAACCAAGGACTGCAGAGCGTCGACATACGTTCCCTTGAGCTTGCTCGCTTGCCGATACTCGATAATCTTGGCGGGCAAAGGATGTTGCGAGGCAAGTTCCATCAGCACATCGACATCCGTGCTAGGGCCCGTCTTTGTCTTTTTTACTACCGGCAATTTTAGTTCGTCAAAAAGAATTTTCGCCAATTGCTTTGGACTGTCTGGATTGAATTCGTGCCCGGCCAGTTCCATAATCTCGTGAAACAGTCGCTCGATGGTGACAGCAAACTGTCCGCTTAACTCCTTGAGCCTTTCTACGTCGACTCGAATGCCATTGAATTCGAGTTCGGCAAGCACTTCGATGAGGGGTATCTCGAGAGTTGTTAGAATTTCGTAGACGCCCTCCGCTCGCAATCTCGGTTCCAAGACATCTAACAAGCGAAGTGGTAGATCGGCGTCTTCACAAGCGTATTCGCACACACGCGAAACGGGAACTTGATCCATGCGAATTTGTTTCGCGCCGGAACCAATCAATTCAGTGATGGGAATGGTTTCTAGATTTAAAAGTTTCTTTGCAAGCTCGCCCAATCCGTGACTTCGTTGACCAGAATCCAGGAGATAATCGGCCACCATGGAGTCGAACACGACTCCTTGCACGTCAATTCCCTGCCCGCGAAAAATCACCAAATCGTATTTAATGTTCTGTCCAATCTTGCCGATCGAACGAGATTCCAGAATTGGCCGAAGCGTTTCATTGACTTCATCGAGCGGCATTACTTTCTCACCGGACGGCGCACGAAGCGGAATATAAGCCGCGTGACCGGGAGCCCAAGAAAAACTATAGCCGACCGGATCCGCTTGCCTTGCATTCGTGCCCGTCGTTTCGGTGTCGAGCGAAATCTGTTTGGCATCAGACAGCAGTTCTACAAGATCCGCAAGCTTGTCAGAAGTATCGATCAAACGGTAATCGTTTCTCGATAGGGTTTGGGGTGATTCCCTAACTTGCGTGACTTCCGTTGTACTTCCTTGAAGCAATTGTTCGGCGAGCCGACGAAAGCCGAGTTCGTTCAACATGTTTTCGATCTTGTCCCGATCTGGTCGCAACTGTTTCCACTCAGCCCAAGTCAATTGGATTGGAACATCTCGCCGAAGTGCCACTAGTTCACGACTCAGGAAAGCTTGCTCTCGAAATGTCTTTAAGTTCTCTTGCCGCTTTTGGCCCTTAACCTGTTCGGCTTTGTCGAGTACGGCATCTAAAGTTTGAAATTGTTCGAGCAACTGTTGGGCGAACTTGGGGCCAATACCTGGTACTCCGGGAACATTGTCGGATGAGTCCCCAACGAGAGCTTGAAAATCGACGACTTGGTCCGGTCGAACACCCCAAACCCCGGCCAGCTCGGCTGCACCAAAAATCTCGTCTTTGCGAATATTGAACATTTGAACATTTTCGCTCAACAACTGTCGACAGTCTTTGTCGCTGGTTACGAGCAGACAACGTGCCTGAACTGCTTCGGCATAGGTCGCAACCGTTGCCAAGATATCGTCCGCTTCGAATCCTTCCATCTCGAGAATCGGGATTCCAATTGCCGACAAGGCTTCGCGAATGATTGGAAGCTGTGGTCGTAACTCTTCGGGCATGCCCTCACGATTGGCTTTATATTCAGAGTACAATTGGTTTCGAAACGTCTCGCCAGAAAGATCAAAGGCGACTAGCAAGAACTTGGGATTCCATTTTTGCCGTAGCGTCACGATGTCACGCAAGAACCCATGAACCGCGCCCACCGGCAGTCCCTTCGGACTTGTCAGTGCTGCCACAGCGTGAAACACTTGATAGATCAAATTGTGGGCGTCGACGACGAGGATCAAATCTCCGGATACGGGTTCAGGACAAACGTCAGCGCGATCGTTCGAAAACTCCACGCTCGCATGTGTGGCGTTCAGGGAATTCGCGGTCGGTGAGTCTTCCGTCGACCATTCCAGACGGGGTTGATACGAAGCAACGGTTTCCAAGGTCGCCGTCGGCTCGACGACAAGCGACGACTCCACGCCGACAATCGGCTGCGAACTAATTTCGGGTTGCGAAACGGATTCGGTGTCGAAACCATCGAACATCATCTGGCCAGATTTCTTTTTTGGCACACCGCACCCCCCCAACTTCGAAAACGTCGTTCGCCAATTTATCTGCCGCAATGTAGGGACCAGGATAGTGCATTGTCAACGAACCTAGCCAATTCAAGCAGCCAATGGAGGTCTCTTCTGGCAAAGATAGCCCCAAACCACAAGTTTTCAGAAACTTTCGCTGCTGGACTGGAATCAGTTCAAAGAACGGAAATTAACGATTCTGACAACCATTTCAACTATTCCTTCATTGGTTTGGGGATCGTTGAGAGGATTTGTTTGACGAAGGCTCAGTTCCTATCTACCATTAATTGTTACGGTTAGGCAAACAGTCTAGCCAAAATAGGACTTTTCGTTTTCCCAGTCTTTCGCCGATCTAATCTTGGGGTTTGCAAATGGCCGTACGCGACCGGAATCTCGTTGCATGGCAGGCTTACGTTCTCGTTGCGACGTTTGTTTGTCTTGGGCTTTTAGGAGCGCTGGGGTACATCATGTTCACCAGCGGAACTAACGACAAGAAAGCGTCGGAGGCCCAGGCTCGTGCGACTGCTGCCGAACAGAGCGTGCGAACCGCAACCGGCAAACTCGATACGTTGCAAATCTATTTGGGCGCGAAACAAACTAGCGCCGCCGAACTCGACGCTTTGCGAACCTCGCTAAGCGCCGACGAAGAGATGAACAACATTCAAAAACAATTCGATGCCGACATGGCATTATTCGGTGGCGATGTAGGCGCTCAAGATCGCAGCTACAAAAAGCTTGTCGAGTACTTGATGCAAGCTGTTCGGCAAAGAAATCTGTCCCTCGATGTGATGACGAAAGACGTTGCCAATCTAAACGCCGAAGTTGTTACCATTCGCAAAGAAAAAGATGACGCCATTGCTGCAGCCGAAGCTGCACGAAACAAGCTCGAGCAAGACTTGGCGCAGGTACGAAACGACTTCAAGAAAACGCTTGACGACCATCAGCAAAAACTAGAGGCTCTCAAGACAGCCCATCAAGCTGACTTTGCCAAACTCGAAGCGGCTCGCAAAATCGTCGAAGCAAAAAATACCGAACTTAAAGATGAAAATGCTAAGTTGACCAAGTTTAAAAAAGATATGGTCAAAGAAACCCAAGACAAAATTGAACGCGAGGATTTCGAAGCAAGCCAAGCAAAGATTGTCGATGTCGACCAAGGTGGCACTGTTCTATGGATCGATCTAGGTCGCCGACAAGGTTTACGATCTGGGTTGCAGTTTAGCATCTACAACCAAGATACCGTTCGCATCAGCGAAGCGACTCCAAAGGCTCGCATCGAAATCACCGATGTCCAGGATGAAATGGCTCAAGCAAAAGTCCTGCATAATCAATTCAGTGTTCCCGTGCTCAAGGGAGATTTAGTTTTCTCGCCATTCTGGAACGCTGGCGGTAAGAAAAAGCAATTCGCGTTTTTGGGCAAGATGGACATCGACAACAACGGTTCGGATGATACCGATTTACTGCGGACGCTGATTGAACAGAACGGCGGTATAGTTATTGAAACTGTAGATGCCTTTGGCCAACCCCATAAGTACAAAGATCCGCAAACCGGCACCGAAGGATTGTCGATCTACACGCATTATCTAGTCAAAGGCTCGGATTTAAGGATTGCCCAGGGCAATCCCGACGAAGAAGGCGGTGGCATCACCGATCAAATGCGGAATTCTGCCAAGGCTTACAAGGACTTGGAGGACCGCGCTCGCGACGCCGGGATAACGGTCATCAATCTCGATCGGCTTGCAAGCCTTCTCAAAAAGCTCGACGAAGATCGTACGATTCCTCTCGGAGCGGCGATGCGGAGCAGCGATTTCAACGACCGAGCAAACGCGCGTTTTTCAGAAATGTCGCCAGCAGAAAAAACTGAATACAACCGCACTGGGCCGTTTGGCGGAATGCGATCAGGCCCTGGCGGGAAATAACACTCGCGTGAAATAACCATTGCTGATCTTGAATTTGCCATTTCCGTGAATTCCTTAACGGCATGTTTCAGAAAAGAACGACTTGTTCCAAACTAGCCAACCCTTTCGGTTGGCTTTTTCTTTTCATGGAGCGAGTGGCCCAAATACTGCTTTTCTCGAATTGGATCGGGCCGCTCTTTCAATCCAAAATAGCGAGTTATCGGTCCCAACAAGTTTACGGTTGGCCCAATGGCAAGGATTTGCCTTTCGCTATAATGAGCCAAGTCACGGAAGAACTACGCGGTTCTCCCCTCACACTTGCCAACCCTCCTTCGAATAGAAAAAGCACAATGAGCAACGTAGCTTCGTCGCCGGATATGGCCCAATTGCAATCGGAAGCCAAGAGCAAACTGGATCAGCACGTATACGAAACCGTTCAATGGCATTTCCACGAGTCAACAGGGTGCCCCTATTGGCTTGGGGTCAAGAAAGAGCTGAAGTTTGACCCATTAAAAGAAATCAAAACTTTCGAAGATCTCAAGAAATTCCCGCTGTTCGAAGACGATCTCCTCAGAGGTGGTCCAGTCCGTCGCTGGGTGCCAAAGGCCTACGAAAATCGACCCGTTTACGTCTTTGAAACTGGTGGAACAACAGGTATCCCAAAGAGCCGTGTTGTCGTCGATGACTTCCGCATTGACTACGAAATGATGAGCGAAACGCTGCCGGACAAATATTTTCCGAAAGGAGCTAACTGGCTGATGCTTGGTCCCTCGGGCCCAAGACGCCTCCGATTGGCAATCGAACACTTGAGCCAATTCCGAGGCGGCATTTGCTTTTGCATCGACTTGGACCCGCGATGGGTAGTCAAGCTCATTAAAAAGGGATGGATGGAACACCTCGAAGAGTACAAGAAACACTGCATCGATCAAGCAATCACGATCTTGACCGCTGGCCACGACATCAAATGCATGTTCACCACCCCCAAGCTGCTCGAAGCACTCGCGTACGGCTTGGCTGAAAAGGGAATGAGTATTAAAGATGTTGGCATCACAGGCATCTTTTCTGGCGGAACCGAATTCACGCCACAGTGGACGCGATTCGCGGTGGAGGAGTTGCTCGAAGGCCTACCGGAAGAGAGTGGCGTCTACATGACCCCAACATACGGAAACACGTTGATGGGTCTCGCATGCAGCAGTCCAATTGGCCCGCATGACGGTTACAAAATTTCGTACTACGCTCCCCAACCACGAGCGGTCGTCGAAGTCGTGGACTTCAAAGATCACACCAAGGTTGTTGGTTATGG
>JANMNK010000178.1:0-10721 GCA_031373875.1 Pirellulaceae bacterium
ATGAACACGACAACTTGGTGGTCGGGACGGCGGGTTTCAAAGGGCCTCCAGCCGACGATGGCGCGGTGGAAATTGCTTATGGAATCGTGCCAGAATTCGAAGGTCGGGGATACGCGACCGAAGTTGCTGGGCAGCTAGTGAGTTTTGCTTTACGAGACCCTTGTGTTCGAACGATTCGAGCTCATACGCTCGCTGTCGATAACGCGTCCACTCGAGTTCTATCAAAAAACGGGTTTGTGCAGGTTGGACAAGTCACAGATCCGGACGATGGTAGAGTGTGGCGTTGGGAACGTCCGATCAAGTCTTAGATTTTATCCGGCACGGCGAGCCTGGATCCATTAGCGTCAAATGTAACTCCGCCGCTTGGTTACGTTGAATTTGTATGTGCGAAGGATGATTTGGAATGTCAGATGAATGGGATTTTTATTTTGCGACCGTCAACGAAAACGTCGCTTCACTGTTCGTTGACTTGGGTATACGCGAGCTGGCACCCGATCCTTCCAACCCTTGGTTGTTGTGGGTGTGGTTACAATTCCAAAATCCGCGAGAAGATGGCTTATCCAGCGCAGAAGAATCCGAAACGCTCGACGCTATCGAGGACTCCCTGATCGAGTCCGTGGAAAACGCGTTGGGCGGTTCCTTGGTCGGACGCATAACGACCGAAGGTCGCCGTGAGTTCTACTTCTACAGTCCAACAGACCAAGGGCTCGACGAAGCGGTGGCTAACGCGATGATGCCCTTTGCGGATTATGAATTCGAATGGGGTACGCACAACGATTCAGAATGGGAACATTATCTCGGTATGTTGTACCCTTCGCCACACGACTGGCAGTGCATGAAAAATCGCCACGTTCTCCAAGAACTCCGCGAAACCGGTGACTCTTTAGAATTGGAACGACCGGTACTCCATTGGGCGTATTTTCCAAATGAAGAGTCGCGAAACCAATTCGTCGCTGCCATTACTGAACGCGGATTTGAGCTTAACGAGCAAAGTGAACAAGACGATCCCGAAGCAGAATCGGAGTTTCCCTTTGGCGTTAGCTTTCAACGTGTCGACCATATCGATTGGGATACGATTAACCAGATCACGATTGAATTGTACGATCTCGCAGAGGCCGCCGATGGCGACTACGACGGCTGGGAAACATCCGTTGAGTCTGACATCGAAGAGTCACAGCCGGAGTGATGATCAACTGAGTGTTTGATCGCGCTCGGCCCGGATTCGGCAGGCGGAGCCTGTGGTGCAGTGGGTAGCAAGGCCGGAGCCTTGCTACCAGGCCAATTCGGAACAATCAGGACATCGGTGGGGCGGTTTTTAGATTTGATAGTTGGCTTCGGGCAACATATCGTCTGGGACGCCGCCTCGAATCTTTAACTTTGGCTTTTCAAGTACAACCGTCGTTTGCGGGGCGACGGTCGAAGTGATCCAAACGCTCGAACCAATTACACTGTCGCGACCAATGACGGTCTTGCCGCCAAGAATCGTTGCGTTCGCGTAGATCACTACACGGTCTTCGATCGTCGGGTGGCGTTTCGTGCCGCGAATCAGGTGGCCTTCGGAGTCGGTCTGGAAACTCAAAGCACCCAATGTCACGCCTTGATAGATCTTGACGTGCTTGCCAATCTCGCACGTCTCGCCGATCACCACACCTGTCCCGTGGTCGATAAAGAAATACTCGCCAATCGTTGCGCCTGGATTGATATCGATCCCGGTTTCTTTATGCGCCCATTCGGTCATCATGCGAGGGATGAAGGGGACTTGGAATTTTCGCAATTCGTGAGCCAAGCGGTAAATCGTAATCGCTTCCAAACCCGGATAGCAAAAAATAATCTCATCACGATTGCTAACCGCCGGATCACCTTCGAAAGCGGCTTCGACATCCGTCGCCAACATCGCGCGAATTTTCGGAATCTGTTCCAAGAACGCGATCGCGATAGCTTGTCCTTTGGCATCGTAGTCGACCGGATCTAGGCATTCGCTTTTCTGTTTGCGAACCCTATCCTCATGCTGCAGCGCTCGAGCGATTTGCGTAGTCAATTTGTCATGGAGACCATCGACTAGATTGCCAACGTGGTAGCACACGTTGCCGATATGCAATCCTTCGCGACGGCGAAAGCCTGGATAGAGAATGTCTTTCAAGTCTTCGAGAATCTGGACGACAACGTCATATTTGGGCAGAGGACAGTGTCCCAGATGATTAATTCGATCCGTCGGCGTGTATGTTGCTACAATCGCGTCCGTCAATCGCGGAAGCTTTTCCTTTAGTCGAACATCTGAAGCCATTTTTGAACCCAGCCTTGAAACTTTGTTCCGTTGAATTGACGGACCACGAGCCCGCCAAAAAGTCGTTCTCCTCAATCACTTTAGATCGACCCGCAATGGCCGACAATGAAGACCGTTTTGCCCCAGCCGTAAGGCTCCGATAAGCCGTACATTTTCTCACGGCGGTTTCTGAGTAGCGAGCAAAAACTCAGGCACCGGATTTGGTTATGCCCGTTTGAATTGAGCGTTTGAAGTTTGAACGCCAAGCCCACAAAAATAAAGCGCCCTGCAATGCCAGCATATAAACCAACGGCATCGCCGGTGCCCGCATCCGCATATTGCTCCAGTAAACAGAGTGAACCAAAGTCAAGCTGATAGCAAGCAATAGTCCGGGCATCCAAAGCCATCGGTACTTGAAAAATATTCCCCGTGCATTGGAAATAATTCCCGCAATGGCCAGCAAGTAAACCGCCGCATACCAAACGCCAATCAACATTCTCGACGTCGTTCCGCCATTGTTTTCTGCTGGCCAGAGTGCCCACAACCAGCCAAAACGAATCGCACAACTTTGTAGAAATACGGTGGGTTGCCGTCCTATGGTTGCCTTGGCAGCTTGGTTGGCTTGGCGATCCGTGGCGATTTCAAAATGTTCGTTTCCAAGATTCTGCGATCCATTTGGCTTCGCATCGTTGCGGTCCGCTTTCCAAAACGCTTCTGTCGTCGCATCACTCGCAGATCGCAGCGACCATCGCCGATGAAATTCGCTCGCATCCCAATCGCGCGACGGGCCACTGCTTGAAAAGTGGTCATACAGCAGAGGATTATTTGCCAGCAGCAGAGTATAGCCACCATGTGTTGTCAGCCACACGCGCTCGCCCAAAAATCTTTGGTTGCGCAAAGCCCACGGCGTCAACCCAGCAATCACTACGACAACGACCGCCGCAGTCCAGCTTAGCCGACGTGCCACGGGCTGCTTCCAATTTAAGACGAGAACACTCCCGACCAGCAGTCCAATCCACACAACGCCAGTAGGTCGGCAGAGTACGTTCAAACACATCAACAATCCGATTGTCACACCATGCGATACGGACATCCACGGTTGTTGTTCAGCATTAGGCAACGGGTTCCGCCGACCAATCGGTTGAATCCATACCCACCAAATGATAACGGCTAGCAAGGTCGCAATCGTCTCGGTCATCACCAAACTGGCTTGACGAACTAGTATCGGATCGACGGCTACCAATATTGGAATCAGCGGCCACCAAGCATGATTGTTGGACAGCCTTCGGTAAATATCGCCTGCCAGCAAACAAGTCACCGCACCTGCCACGACGTGCAAAATCAGAACGGGCCATCGCCCGAGACGATCATCCTTGTCAACAATCCAAGATAACAACCAAGGATACAAGGGTGGACGATAAGCAGTTGGCACTGCTTGGCCAGCAGCGTTTCGTAGACCAAACGTCCCGTGCTGCGCCCAGTTTTCAGCCAGTACTCGATACGCGTCGGGATCTTGGTCCAGGTCCTTGATCAACGACACGCCACTTGCGATTCGTAACCCGACAATGATCGACAGCAACAGCATCCAAATCGGTAAAGAAGATCTGGGCGGCGTCAAAATCTTTCGCTCACGATCATTCGGGTTGTCATTCTAAAAATCATTCCACTCAATAAATGAGTCGCCACATGTTTTGGGATACGTGACGACTCACTCAAGCTTGTCAAACTGGGAGCAGATAGCTCGCACCTTCTCCCGCGAATACTCCGATTAATCACTTAGCCTGGATACTCTGCCACGTAAACCGCTTTGACCTGCGTGTAATCGTAAAAGGTATCTTCGCAATTCACACCGCCGCCGGGGCCACCGGAAATACCTTGTCCACCGTAGGGCAACCCGTATGCGATCGAGTTGTGGCAATTGATCTGGCAAGTTCCATCGCGGAATTGCTTGGCCAGTTCAACACCGCGCGTGATGTCCTTGGTCCATACGCTTGCTCCCAAACCATATGGCGAGCTATTTGCCAATTCGAGCGCTTGTTCGGCAGAACTGACTGGGCAGATTGTGGCGAAAGTGTGGAAGACTTCCATGGGATTGCAATTGGAACCTGGCGTGGTTTTATACAAAGCTGGCTTCAAATAATAGCCGTTGCGGCCCGGGACTTCTGCAACGCCACCGCCAAGAATCATCTGACCACCGCGTTTGGCCGTTTCCGATTGCGCGCGAAGGATACGAGCCTTTTGTGTCGAGTTTACCACTGCACCGAGCTGCGTGCCCTCGTCGCCTTGATAGCCGATTTTTAAGCTCTCAAAAAACGCGCGTTCGGCGTCGATGAAATCATCGGCAATCGATTGGTCAACGTACACGCGGTGGATCGTGCAACAAGTCTGACCAAAGTGCTGATTCGTGTAACGACCGATCATGCGTGCGACCAGTTCGGGGTCGGCATCAGCAAGTACAATCGCAGAGCCGTTGCCACCCATTTCGCGTTTCATGCGAGTCCCATGACGATCGCAAGTGCGTAGGATGTGTTGGCCGATTTCTGGCGAGCCTGTAAACGAAATAAATCGCACACCATGATTATCGGCAATCGCTTGGCCAGTGATTTCGCCGCGACCCGGCAGCACACTGATTACTCCTGGCGGGAATCCGGCTTCTTCGGCCAGCTTGCCAATGTACAGAGCCGATAGCGGAGTATCTTCCGCAGGCTTAATCAAAATGCAGTTGCCTGACATCAGAGCAGGGAACATAAACCAAGCGGTCAATACGATCGGATAGTTCCACGGAATAATCCCCGCGACTACACCCCAAGGCTCGCGATACGTAAAGCCTTGAACATGATCGGCGACTTGCATCGAATCGCCTTGGCCCATGCGGGCCCGTTTGGCAACGTCGCAAAAATATTCCGCGCACTCGCGAATCTGTGTGAAGTCACCTTCGGCCAATTCGGAAACTTTGCCACCGTTGCGAATTTCACAAGCCAACAGCACGTCCCGATCTCGCTCGCACAGTTCGACAAGCTTCATCGCCAGTCGGCAACGTTCCTCGACCGACACGTCCTTCCAACCCTTGCCGCGCGCGCCATGAAACGCTTTGTAAGCTGCATCGACCGCCGCGTCGACTTCGGCAGAACCCATTTCAGAAACCGTCGCTAGGACTTCGAGCGATCCGGGATCGATCGTTTGGAAAGTAGCATTCATCGACCCCGGAACGCTTCGTCCTCCAACGATGCCACCCAAAGGTTTTCCGCCGTTAGCGCAAAAGTCATAAAACTTCTTCGGCGTTTCAAATTTAGAAGCCGTAAACGCCCGAATCTCGGTTGCTGCAATACTCATTACCAAACCCGCCTAGAAAGTGCCAAATAAATTCCATTGACAAGCTACTCATTATAACTGGAACGAATTTTTATTTGTAGCGAGTAAGGGCAATGTACCAATACGAACCAGACTTTTTGGTAAAGACGCTGGGTACAAGATTTTTGACTATGGATTATTACTCGTCTACGCGGATGATTTCAGCGTCTGATGCAGTGCCGACAGCACGCCACGTCATGAAATTGATTGAATCCGAAATGAACGATACATGACCATCGCAATAGAGTGCTTGTACACCGCCACGATGAAGTGACCTTGCCGACTTCAGACCATAATCGGGTCCGGAATTGCGATCAATACAGTCGAAAACAGTAGAGTTAGGTGCCAAAATATGGTTGTAGAAATTGTGGAATTGGTCCCAATAGTACACACCACTATCAACTCGATAAAAAACGGATTCCGATGAATAATTCTGACTGCAAGCGCGAGTCCAAGCATTGATTTGGTGCATTTCGGGAGCCAATTCGCTAGCAAGATAATATGGATCGCGGTTACGTTTTCCGTTTCGTGATGGCCAAGGCTGGCCGTTTTCTGCATCACTTCCCTGGAGCCGTTCGGAAAATGAAACTGTGTGCGTAAGACCATCGGTGACCATCGCCGTTGGCAATGCCTTTCCTCGGACAAATGGTCCCCAGCCTTCTTCATCTTGATAAACGAGATGGGCTACCGCACCCTGATTTGTGAAATAATTGATCGAAAGCTTCCTAGCAAAGAAGTCGCTTGGACAACGGTACACCGAAACATCTTTTTCTCGGAAAAGCTGAATTGACATCGATGCTTCTGCATGAAGATCAATTGATTCCCAGCCCAAATCGAAGTACGGGAGTAAGTGCACATGAGGCCCAAAGTGGTACATTCCCTGACGAGTGGAAAAATGGGTGCCAGATGTCAACGACGAAGGAAAATGCGAAAACGTAGCCGCGTAATTTCCCAATGCGAGCCCAACTTGGCGAATATTATTTTGGCACGTCAATCTTCTGGATGACTCAATGGCTCCGAATACGCCAGTCATTAGCAATGACACGAGAATACCGATGACGGTTATGCTGACCATCAACTCGACTAGGGTCATTCCGCGCCGGAACGTGAACTGAGTTCGACGATTCGTTGAATCGGACATGCGAATACCTCTTTATGATGAGTGCCATTCAAATCCTCAAGTTCCACTATCAGTTTCATTTGAAACGGGTCCGTTGGAATATTCTCAAAGGGAACACCTAGTTCGACTTTAATTTCGTGTTCGGATGCAACTCCATTTGAAAAAGAAAAACGAAGCCAATTGCTATCCGCTTCATGGATCGAAACCAATCTACAATCGGTGCGCGAAGTCATGCGTACTACGAATTTCCTCCGAGCTAGATTGTCATGAATTATCGGAAACGAAATGAGCGTGGCGTCGTCAACAAGTATCTCACCAGCAATGGTCCCGTGGCAATCAACCGTTCCAGTCATTCCGTTCAGTTTGAGGACCACGTCTTCATCAAATCGAGTTTGTGGAAATTGTTGTGGATCAATAGAAACAACAATCGGAATTTGAATCGTGTAACCACCGAATCCAGCCTCAGCGATTCTTGGGTCGGTTTCTCCAATCGCTATGGTCATTCCGCTCGGAATGTTCAGAATCTCTAGTTGTGGCGGATGATCGAGTTTCTCAGTTGACAATATCCTTGCAGTCACAACCTTTTCTACTTTCCCGCCAGCCTTTCGCACCGTGCCAAAGTTCGCAGGTCCCATAAATTGAAGCTCGCTACCTTTGCTAGGAACAATTTGAACGCGGCGATTTACTACGACTTCGTGATTGAGTCGATCGGATCGAACTAACACGAGCGAATATGCTGCTTCGCCAACCCGTGATTGAAGATTGACTTCAATGAAAATTATTCCCGTCTTATTCATTTTTAAGGGAGACGGAGTATATCGAGCAATCTTGCCCGGTGAACAGCACGGATTGGCAATTCCAATATCACGGAGGAGGAGTTCTTCCTTCGACAAGTTTTTTACGACCAACCGAACTTCAAATGGTTTTTCAGAATACAACTTAGGATCTGAAGGATCATGAATTTCAGCAGCATCCAATATCGTGAACCCAGCATCATTTTCAGTTGCGATTAACCCCCTGGGAGCAGATTTTAATCCGCAGCCAAGCGTACCGAAGAGAAGAAGTAACCAGCCCCATCTGCGGAAAGATTTGAGGAGTTTCGGCAGAGCTAAGATGCACAAAAAAATTAATCCGATACACAGCCAAAAGTACTTGAAGGGATTCGAGCCTAACAAATTTCCGAGGTCGCTCGTAGCGATCAGGCAATAATGCATCGCATTGGCTCCTTCCGCTTCCAGAAATTTTTCCGGAGAAACGATTAACGGTCGCGTATGAAGCGGATCCATCACAAGAAATTTTCTATTATGTGGCGCGACGACTACAAAATGACCAATATTTCCATCGCGCATGTGTAATACGAAGGGTCTCGTTAGCCTCAACGTATTCTGTAGCTCCGTTTTGACAACTGTCGTATCAATCGAATTCTCAGATAAAACGTCGGCAATTTCTTGAATCGACCACGATTCGGTCAAATCCAGGTCCGACTTTCGTTCCAGTACTTTCGCTACAGTGAGTTCACGACCCATTGCGTTTGCCATCAACAATGTCGCCGCCGGTCCGCACGAAAGTCCTTTTTCATTTCTTGAGTTATCACTTAGGATGGCACTCATCGTTGTAATTGCGACAATCAGAAGGTGCGTCATTCGAAACTCCAAAACTCTCCAAATCAACTCACGTATTAGTCGTTTTTTGCCTGTAAATTCGATATGCCGCTATGGCCAATACGATCAAGAGAATTCCCATCCCAGGCCAAATCCAATTCCTCGAACTTGGTGCCACTGAAGTTACGGGAGAATCGTCATCCAATAGTCGTTTTGCGGATTCGGCTAGCTCCATCAAATCCTCTTCATTCCGGCTGGTTGCACCTTCGACGTAAGCGATGCCCTGAACCGAATCGTTCACGGTAGATCCCTTGGGGATTTTTATGCTCAGCCAGTCACTCTCATGCCTAAGCCTTTGCGGCGCATCGAACTCATAATCGATCGGAATTCCGCCGATTTTTCTCGTCATTTTCAGCGGAAACCATACTCCGCCAATTTTTTGATTTTCGATTTCCCAAACTTCCTGCTGGACTCCGTTCGGAGCCTTGACTTCTTTGACTAGCTTTCGAAGAGAATAGCCATCGGCATCATCGATCCACAACTTTGCGTCAACTATCGTCAGAAGGTTCCATTTCAAAGTTACTAGTTGGTTTTCCCGCGGGAGAAACTCAAAGCGATTTTGATTCGCTCCAGCCGTCGGAAGGCACGAATGTAATAGGAATGGCCAAAAATCGTATGCAGATGTGCATTGCTGTCCGCCGATATTTAGGGAGCGATTGTAACCGGCAAACGTTGCGCCAACTTTCTTTCTATTTGACAGCCACGATTCGAATTGATTTTCGATGTCCAATGTAAAGATACTTGCTTCTCGCTGAGTGTCGGACTCGAATCGAACCCCATCGTCTAGCCGAAAGTACATTGAAACGGACTCCGTCCAGATCGGGTCCAAATCGCTAGTTTCTGTGTTGCTCAGGGTGCAGGGTAGCCCGTTTGTCTTTGTCGTTGCTCGCCAGCTAACTTTCCAACACTCGGACTCCGGCGTCCGGTAACCGTCGCGTATTGCTGACACGAACTGCATTGCAACATCAGATTGCTGTATGGGCGCATCATTTTGACTTTGGCAAATGTCGGAAGTTCTGATTTGAATACTCACGAACAATGCCAACATCACACATCGACGAACTATGTTCATAATTGGAATCGCCGAGCTTGAGAACTGCTTAACATGAAGGTGTGGTGATCTTGATATCCCAGCAGTTTCCGCCAACTTGGGTGGGTGGAGTTGTTGGGTTACACTTGGCGTTACCGCCTCCTGCACACGTTCCCACGTAGAGGAGGCCGCAGCTAGTCCAGGATTCCTCGCAACACCCCCATGCTGCCGATTTGCAATGTGCACCAGGGACGCCGGCCGCGCCACAGTAGTAGCAGGCGGTTCCACCACCATATGTCGTGCAATTGTTAGGAAGATTGCTGCCTGTTTGAGTAGTGCAAGTGTAGTTGAGTGGAGCAGTCTGCATCTTGGTTCGATTTCCGAAGACCATAACCGCTTCATTGCAACTGATGATTTGAGTCGAATCAGTTAACGTAAACAACCAGGCAATCGATCCCAATACAACACTAAGAGCCAACATTTTGCGGAACATTTTATTACCCATCAAACAAAGGTACGGGATGCACTCAGGCACAATCAATTAAAAGGAAGTAGGGTACTTTAGAGGTGTGCTTCGCTTGAATATATCGCGAATTGTTGGCTCGCATCGTAAAAAAAAAATATTGTAGTGTAGCGGCCCCGGCACTCGATCTAACCACTTGTCAAATAACAGCTTACAGCGTTGAAAATTTTCTGCTGCAAGCTATGACTTCTGCCCTTAATTCATCGGACAAGAGGGAGTTATTAGTTTAAGGCAGCGTGGAGTGCAATTGCCAATCTTTGTTGTCCCAGCGAGAGATAGTTGTTGGTCCTGAGGCGGGGATTGTGATGCGGATGGCGTTGTCGCGGGCGGTGATGAGGGTTTGGCGGTCTTTGGATTCGTACGTATCGATCACTTTCTTGCTTGCCGCTCGGTCGCCACCGCTGATTACGACTACTTGCGGTCGCGCCCAATCAAGCAGCTTTTTGGGATTCGCGGTCAAGCTGCCATGATGCGGTGCCATCATCACGTCGACTCGCTGCGGTGGTTGACTAATCACCAATTCAGTGCCGGCCGTTTCCAAATCGCCGGGCAGAAATACCGTTCGGCCGGCGTAGTCGATCATTAAACACAAACTATTCGCGTTGTCCGAACCCGTCACACCCTGCGACGGCGGATGAATCGCACGAATGCGAACTCCGTCAACCGTCACTTCGGTTCCTTGTTGCCAAATCCTGGTTCGTACTCCTCGGTCGTTCAAAGTCTGTAGGACGCCTTGCATCATCGGATCAGGATGGTGAATGACTTGTGGCGTT
>JANMNK010000223.1:0-4630 GCA_031373875.1 Pirellulaceae bacterium
GAGTAGTTTCGCCCTCGCTGAAAATTCGGATATCAACACCACCGTCAGGCCCGTCTTTACCTACGTGTTCGACGACGTAGCCTTGGCGTCGAAATGCTTCAGAAAGCAGCAACTCAAATTGTCGCCACTCAAGTTGTCGAATGCTTTCGATACCTGTTTGGTCATCCAGCCTTTTACGGCTAAACCACTTTTTCGCCTCTGCGACCAACCAGAAAAGGATTACTAATGCGCTAGCACCGGGGGCCAGCATTGTCGCTAGAGGCGTAAAAACTCGAGAGAGGGTTCTACTGGTTAGGTCGCTCTGTGTTGGCGACCCAATTAGCATTGGTACGCCAAATCGTATTGAGATAAAGACCACAACTGCGAGAATTGGCCCCACCCAAAACGGCGTTAATAGAAGCAAATCGGACAAATCGTCCAAAATCGATTGCTCGGCTTTCCTCCTGCGCCCCATTGTCTACTCCTAGGTCGGACTAAAGAGTGCCTATCACGATTTCACTTTAGTTATGATTGGACAAAGTCTGGTAGGTGGATCGACCAGCAGTTTTTGCGGCAATGATCGTACCAGGGCTCGTGACGACCGACAACCGCTTGACAGGTTTCACCCGATGCATCGGTCGCTAACCGATTGCGACGCGATGCCTGGCAAATAAATTAGCTGGCCAAACATCAACACATGCCAATAAGCTTATTGCATGTCAGCCCGTTCGCTTTCTGTGAAGTCGTTGTTGATGGTTTGGCCTTGGCGGCTTTGGGCTCGCATTCGTTTGACCTTGGCGTTGGTTGCACCGTAGGCCAAGGCAACTTTGTCAGCGGCGAAGTTGGCGGCACCGGTCGCAGCAATCCCCATTTGCTCCGCTTCGTCGAAAGCGTCCTGGTTGGCACCGAGAAAAGTGAAGTGCCAGTTATAGGTCTTTTGTTGGTGCTCGATCATTGCCTTGATTTTGGCCTTGGTGAATTCGGTGCTCGAATTCTCTTGGCCGTCGGTCATCACCACGAAAATGACAAGCCCTGGGCGGTCGGCTTCGGGTATCTTTGCCAGACGCTGACCCGTTTCCAAAATCGCTCGCCCCACAGCATCTAGCAACGCAGTACCGCCGCGTGGCTCGAGTGTGTACTTGGGAACTTTGTCGATCGGCAGTCCTTGGTGGATGAACTCGTACTCCGTATCGAACTGAACGAGAGTCAAGAACGCTTCGCCGGTCTCGGCGGCCTGCTCGCGAATAAAGGCATTCACGCCTCCTTCGGCATCATCTTTGATCGATTCCATGGAACCACTGCGATCGACGACGAGGGTTATGTCGGTTTTGTCTTTGTTCATGACTTTTTGTATCCTTTGCTATAAATGAAAAACGGTAATTCGAACAACTGTTCTTGTCCGTCGGGCACTCCTCCTATGTAATTTGCGACAATGAAACGAATCGCCGGTGTTATGAGCGAACTGAGTAAATCTTGATGCAAGCTTCCATAGTTGCTCGATGTAATGCGATGACTGGCTCGATGCTTCCAAGCTCGTCTTTTTGGTAGCCGCCTGCCAAATTCCAGACTACCGGAATTTTTTTCGCAAAACAAAAGTCGAACACGATCTCATCCCGACGAACCATTTCATCGTTGTCGAGCAATCCACCCAAGGGATCGTCGCAATGCGCGTCTGCGCCCGCTTGATACAAGATCAAGTCAACATTCGACTCCCAAAGGTTCTCCAAAGCGCGGCTTAACCAGCGGAAATAGGCGTCCGAATCGGAAAATAGCTCCTGACCACTCGTGCGATGGTAGATGGCTGACCGCAAGTCAAGTTGGTCCACGATATCATCGGTACCGTTCCCATAATGCCAGTCGCAATCCAATATACCCACGCGATTGACGAGTCCCTCACTTAACAATTTTCGAGCGGCAACGACCAGTCCATTAAACGTGCAGAAAGCTCCTCCACTGCTGTAACATGCATGGTGAAAACCGCTGGATGGCGAACAAGCCACGCGGGATTTCAAAGCTTGCCGGGCCGCCGCAACCATCGATCCCACGGTCCACAACGTCGAGTCAGCAAGAGCTCGATTCCGGTTTCCATGCCCGTTGCTGATCGTTCCAGCAAAAACGCCATCGACGTAGTGCTGATCGTGTGCAAGCAACAGATCCTCGCGGGTTGCGGGAGCGAACGCTTCAAGCTGAACTAGATCCGCATGCGACCAATCCGCAACAACTTCTTCCGGCTTTGTCCCCGATGGCGAATAGCCTCCCGAAGGACACGACATGCGTTGATCGTAAAAGGTTTTGATTTGGGTCTTCGTGGATAGACTCCTCAAGTGAGAATGTAATTGAATTTTCCCGCCATGCGACCTGAAACTACGCTGGTTCGTTCGTAGCAGTTGGCCTACATCACTAATAGGCACGATCGGTGTGACACCTTAGGTCACAGACAGAAGAAAATTCCGGATTTTAGCCGTCACCGACAAAATCGTCTGGAATCCAAGACAGGGACTACACCAAGTCTCGTTCTTGCGGCTGACTCAATTTCACTCGAAATAACGGTCGTGAATGAGTTTCACCGACAAGTGGCAAGATTCAGATTTCTACCGCATCAAATCCTTCCGCCCTGAGAGATTCGTAGAATTCTTCTTTACATCTCTCAACGCGTTGACCGGCGAATAGCTGAATGTAGTAGCCGGGCAGAATGCCATCTCGGGAATCTGTTACTTTTTCGACCTGCATGAAGGAAGTGTCGGCGATGCCATCGACAAAAACTAAACCAACCCCGACTTGCGAGCATTCGTCGGGGTCGCCATCTTCCTGAACTTCGAATCCCATGTCATCAAGCACGGCATAGAATCGGGTATAATCACCCAATTCTACTCCGATGTAAACGCGTGGCCTAATTCAACAACGCATCGATTTTGTTTCTTACAGTAATCAAACCAAGTCTTCGATTGGTTTTCCATTCTCGACCAAGTACGTCGGGCGGCCAGCTTGGTTGGTGAACTGGATTCGGCGATCGATGCCGAGGACTTGGAAGATGGTGGCCATCAAATCTTGTGGTGTGATTGGCGTTGTCTTGGGGACGTCGACTTTTTCTGCCGACTCGCCGATGACTTGGCCCATTTTCAGACCACCGCCAGCCAAAGCCAACGTGCTCAGCGGTGCCCAGTGATCGCGACCCGCGCCGCCGTTAATCTTGGGCGTGCGACCAAACTCGCCGCTGATGACGAGCAAAGTCTTATCGGCCGTTCCTCGCAAGTTCATGTCTTCGACGAAGGCTGCCACGGCGCGATCCAATTGCGGGCCTAAGTTATTCATCGCGTCTTTGATGTTGCCGTGCATGTCCCAGCCGCCGAAATGAACCGTTACAAACCCGCAGCCCGCTTCACAAAGCCGACGCGCTTGTAACATCTGCTGGCCCAGCCCTGGTCCATAGCGATCGACCACGCGTGGATCCTCGTATTTGAGATCAAACGCCCTTTGGGAGCGGCTCAAAATAATATCAAAAGCTTGCTGATCGAACGAATCCAATCCTTCGATCAATCCCGTGCGATCTGCTTCGCGGCGAATGTTGTCGATGCCTTTTAGCAACTCTCGGCGGGAATCTAAACGAGCTTGCTGGACAGCCAACTCCATATTGCGACGCGCGTCACCGGCTGGATCGAACGGACCGAAAGCGGTTCCCAAGAACGCTGGCCCGTCAGCATAAATCCCGCCAAGCCGAACGTAGGTTGGAATTCCGGTCTCAGGATGATTGGTGCCGCGAACGCGCGACAAGATCGAACCGATCCCCGGGCGATCCGCTGCTGCGCCATTATCTGCCAACCGATTATCGTAGCCGGTCATCACGTAATGCGTGCCGCCTGAATGGCCGCTGTTGGTATGCGCAAAGGAACGAACAAAAGCCATCTTGTCGGCAACTTGAGCCATGCGCTCAAAGTTCCCGCCAAGCGTCAATCCAGAAACGTTTGTCTTCACTTCGCCCGTGACGCTACGATACTCTGCCGGTGCGGTCATCTTGGGATCAAAGGTCTCGACGTGCGTTGGACCACCGCCCAACCATAACCAAACGACCGAGGTGTCTTTGGTGCTTTGTCCGGACTCGCCCGCTTGTGCGCGAGCGCGCAGCATGTCGGACAAAGTCAGGGCACCCATACCGAGAGCGCCGACGCGGAGAAAGTCTCGCCGCGATGTTCCTTCACAGTTTCCGCGACCACGTAACGAATGAACGCTGAACATAATTCGTCCTTTCAAGCATCATTGGGGAACTTGTTACGGATTGAACTACTCTTCGTATATCGTGCAATCTAGCGATTTCGAAATACTCAAGTCAATTAAAATCCAACACATCTCCGACTAATTTCGAGTGAATTCGACTTTTACATCGAATTATGGCTGACCGATCAATAGCTTTTTCAACTGTTGTCCGTTATTGCCATTCCATAAAAGCACCACCCCTTTATCAGTACCAGCAGCTACAACGCTACTGTCATCGACGATATCGGCGCAGTGTAACCAACCATCCGCGCCACCAAACCCTGATTATCTTCTTCCACAATGCTGATAATCGCCAGTTCGTGCGGCAGCACGCGCCCGATATTGACCAGAATCAAATCCAGCACTTGCGCCAATTCGAGCGAACTATTCAGCGCTAGGG
>JANMNK010000239.1:0-3507 GCA_031373875.1 Pirellulaceae bacterium
TGCATAGCAAACAATTCCTAATCATTGATTTAAGGTAGAAGACCCATAGTGGGCTCAAGGCTGAACATGCAGTTGAGATTCTGAACTGCCGCGCCCGAGGCCCCTTTGACAAGGTTATCGATTGCGGAAAGTAAAATAATCCAACCATCGTTTTCGCGAACGGTGATGTCGCAATAATTCGTGTGTGTCACAAACTTGGTCGCGGGCGAATGCGATACGACGCGGACGAATGGATGATGACTGTAGAACGCGCTTAGGCATTCGCGAATTTGATTTGCGCTCACATTGCCGGTCGGACGAACATAGATGGTCGAAAATATTCCGCGATCCATGGGAGTCAGGTGAGGCGTAAAAACAACCTTGGGCTCAACGCCGCTATACCGGTGGATGATATCGATGATTTCAGGCTGATGACGATGATTGCCAACCGAGTATGCGGCGAAATTTTCGTTCGTTTCACAGTATAGGTTATTTACCTTTGGAGTCCGCCCTGCCCCGCTCACGCCACTCTTGCTGTCAACGATGATATTTGCAGGATCAATCAAGTTTTCCTTGACCAGCGGCGCTAAGGGCAGAATCGCGGAAGTGGGATAGCAACCTGGGTTCGCGATGAGTGGAACGTCTTTGAGGCTGCTTGAGAATAACTCCGGCAGGCCGTAGGGCGTTTCGCCAAGTCGACCTGGATCGGGGTGGGATTCTCCATACCATTTTTGGTACAGCGCAGGTGAGCTTAGACGATAATCCGCGCTCAAGTCGATCACCCGACAACCGGCAGCAAGTAGTTCCATCACATAATGTGCCGAAGCACCGTGCGGCAAACAACAAAATGCGACATCGCATCGCTCGGCAACTTGTGCTGCGTTTAAGTCCTCGACGCCCAATATCAATCGCTCAGCAAGCCTCGGGTGCATATCAACAATTGAAGTGCCGTCACCTTGTCGGCTTGTTGCCGCTGTAATTTTTACTTGAGGATGACGTAACAACCATTGGATCGCTTCGATTGCCGTATAACCCGAAGCACCGATTACTCCAACACGTATCATTTCAAAGTTCCTTCTGTTTTCCGCAAAGCTCTTCTAGTGACGATAATTTTGCCCAATTCGTTGAATGTGTCGACCGCAAAAGAAGCATGCTCGTCCAAAAAAACGAAAACGATCAGAAGATATATTTTCAAAACTACTATCGCGGAAACGAATCAGGAATTTTTCGAAAGCACTTTTTCTAGGACACACTTGAACTCATTTAGGATCATGGCCGTTGCGCCCCAAATAAAATGGGACTGATAGGCAAATCCAGGGGTATCAAAATGCAGTAGCCCGCGACGTTGGATATTGCGTTCACTAAAATTGACCGTCATCAAATGCTTGACCGGCATTTCAAAAACCGACTCCACTTCGTTTGGATTCGGGCGATAGCTCAGGGGTTCATGGCATGCAGCCACGAGTGGGACGACCCAATGCCTACTTGCAAAGACTTGCAACGGCGTCAGTTGTCCCAACAGCGCGAACTGCTCTGCATCAGCGCCGAGTTCCTCGTGAAATTCTCGTTTTGCAGCACCCCAGGGTTCTTCTCCATCTTCTAATCTTCCTCCGGGAAAGGAGACTTGTCCTCCGTGAGAGGGCAAATGGTGTGCACGAAGCGTCAGTGGAATATTCCAACCGTCTTCTCGCGGCACTAGAGCCACCAAAACAGCGGACAAGTTGTTCGAATTCCGAGCGGGGCCACGGTGTCTCCCGTAGGCCAGTTCCGGGGTTACGGGGCGATGAGCGGCTGGACCAGGCAACGGATCGCGGAGCGCTTGTGACAAGCGATCAAGAAAGGTTCCGTCCAATTTCGGGTTCATGGCTGAACACTTGTCGATTGCGGGACGTCAAGGAATTCAAAAACCATATACGTGTCGTTGGCGTCATCTTCCATCGGGTACACGATGGGCAGCAAGGGCGGAGTCCTTTGAATGCGGCGGTCCACCAAAAGATATTTGATCCGGTATTTTTGACTTAGCTGAAGCAGCGTCTTACTGGGTGTCTCAATAAGCGCGCCAGTTTCAGAATACGTATAGGCTTCGCGGAGTCTGGCCCGCCAAGCAACAAGTCCTGCTGAATCTTGCGGGGCATCTTTCCAGCAGACAAACTCCGGACGCCCCGTGTACCACTTGAAGGTTTGCTGATATCGCGGAGTCAACCAAAGTGCATCGCGCGGAGTCGACTCGTCGATCCATCGGCATACGGCTCGCCAATCGCGATAAGTTCGGTCTTTAAAAAATTCCGGTTCCGTTCGAAGCAATAAGGATTGTCGGTCGGCGTCGGGAAATCGCTGAATCATTTGCTGATTAAAAGACCACACGATGAACGACGCACTGACTGCCGTCATCGCGGTAAATGCAGCAAAACATTCGACCGTCTTTCGCGGAAATATTTCTATGCAAACTGCAAGCGTCAAGCTTAATACGATGGGCCACGCAGCATCGTTCCAGCGGAACCAATAATATCGCAGGAGTGCTGCCGCCAATTCGGGACGGGTCGCTGAAAGCCAGCGATCGATGAGTAAGCCGAAGACCGCCAACAAAAATGCGCCGTAAACAACAATCCAAAGTCGCCGCAAGCCATCAATTTGTGCGCCAATTTGGGTTTGCTGGAGAGAGGGTTGCTCGGCATTTGCAAACTTTAGTGATCGGACGCGCCGAAAGAAGATAACAAAACAAAACATCGAAGCGGTTAATAGAACGCCAAACGATTGCCATCGATAAAGAGCGAAGTGACTTGCAAGTAGATGATGCGGCAATCGATCGTATACGTAGATCATCGCCCCTAACTTTGACGTTGCGGCATCGCTGCTCCGATTTAGCAACAGAGCGGGAACGAGGCCGAGCAGACTGAGCAACCCGCCAAGTGCCAGCGGTACAATCTGCTGGAAAATGGACTCGCGTTCGGTCGCGTATGATTTACGAATTGCAAACGCTGCGAGAACAGTTAACGTTACCCATCCACCTGTCACAACATGAAACGCACAAGAAAACCCAAGCCAAGGCCAAGACGCAGTCCATCGTCCCGATGCAACATGTGCCAGTGCAACAAAGATACATGCGTATGCGATGCACTTTGCCTCAAAGCCTCCCACGATCCACTCGCCCGACAAGTGTCCCAAATGAAGAGTCGCGACAAAAAAGGCGCCTGATAAATTTGCTAGCCAAGGTTTCAGAAACAAGGCTTTACACAAGTAGGTCCACGCAATTGCCAAACACATCCAGCAAATAACTCGACCCACATGCGCCGCGACACTAAGCGAGAATACATTCGCGAGCCAACCGAAACTTAAAAAGAAAAACCAATGAGCGTCTTTGGATTCGAGGAATAGATCACCAGCACCAAAGGTCGGATTCCAAAAGTGCTTTGCCTTTGTCAGGTAATGACTCTCATTGACTCCCGGGGCGATTCCGCTCGCCACAATCACAAAGATGCAGAACAAAACCAATGAAGCAAATATCCACCGCGTGGGTATGCGAAAGCT
>JANMNK010000243.1:0-2552 GCA_031373875.1 Pirellulaceae bacterium
ACGGCCGTGGTGGTAACGGAGATATGTTCGTCCTCTTGCGTCTACCGCGACTTGACCACCGAGGCCGACGTCGATATACGGTTGCGCGTAAGCGTAAGCCGCAGTATTTAGAGCTTCCCGTCCGATCTGATCATCCGTGCAGCCGAAGACCACGTCACAGCTTGCTAGTGCGTCGATTCCTGCGGGCGAATCAACGTGTAAGGAAAGGCCCGTCACTTTGGTCTGTAAATCCAGTGAGGAGATGAATCGCTCAAGAATTGCCGCTTTGTTCTTTCCCACGTCTCGCCGTGCCGTACCTCTCACACGATTGAGGTTACTCGCTTCCAGATCATCAGGATCGATGAGGACGAGCTCACCGATACCAGAACGTGCTAGCAAAGTCGCCGTTGGGCTACCCGTGCCACCAACGCCAATAACGGCGACACGCAGGCTCTGAAGGGTGTGGACGAACGGTATGCCGAAAGCCGCTGCCTGCCGCGTATAAGCTTCGTCCTGTGAACCAGTATTGTTGCCCGAGTAGATTCGCAAGGGACGATCCGTCACCAACACATGCCGGGCAGTCACAGGCTGCTTAGGCACAAGTCCACTACGAACCCGAGCCTTCCACACTTCGTTTGTCCACAGCAGTGCCACGAAACTGACGTCGCGACCGTTACGGTTCGATATGGCTTCAAGCAATGTGAGTTCGTTCTCGTCGTCGATTTCCGAAAAATTAGGGAATCCTGTTGGGTGGTTGTGAGCAAAACCGAAGACGAGTGATTCTTCTTCGCAGCGACGGAAAAATTCGCGCAGCGGTTGAGTTTCAAACGCGATGTGCGACGGAGAACTCCCTGTTACCCACCCATCTTCGAACGGGTGAACAGCTACAGCGATGTATCGATCCGATTTTGAGAGGTCGCCGATATTTACATTCAATCGCTTGAAGAGGACAACGGCAGCCCGCTCGTGGGCATCCGCGTGCGAGCTGAAGTGCTCTTGCAGGAGCTTGTCTTGTGAGGCTAGCAAAGTAATGCGAGGCTGGTTCATTGTCCGTCTGGGTGCTTTATTGCCCATTCAATGCGGCGGTGAATCGAAATAATGTCGTCTTTACCTGGTCTCCAGGCGCCCGGTGAAGATGGATCCCAGTGACGCGACCAGCGGCAAAACTCCCGCCCATCCCATACTCGACTATCTCCGCCGCCTGGATCCGTTACAGCCGGTATGGGACAACCGTCCGAACGATAGAGTCGAGGGTTCGTCCAAAACATATCATTGCCTGCTTGCGGATAATTTGGAGGTATGACAACCAGCACGTCACAAACCGGAACAGTGTATTGACTCTCCTGCGGCTTAAAACCAAGGAAGATGAAAAAGCGTTGCTCAGCATCCTCATCGAAAGTAATGCCAAGTTCCTGCAGTCGCTCGTAATCTGCTTCGAGTAACAGCACAACGATTCACCCGGCCTGTGAACCTGGCGACTGAGTCGAAAACCGCGCAGGGCCGTGATGTTTAGCGAGGTCAATTACCCTGTCGTTATCTACCAACTCATCAGGCTTACTCGGCACCTTCATAAAAATCTGCGCGTTTTGCGGGATTGCTGCAAGCATCCGGAGCACTGCGCCAGTGATGGTCCCCTTTCCCCACTCATACTTGTCGCCATCCACGAACACCAAAAAGTTGTCTTTGCTCATAAAAATTCCTTGAGTAATCGTTAAAGTGTGCCCATAATGGTTTACAAATTGGCATTTGTCAATCATTTTTGTAAACCAAGAGGAGATTATCTATGATCGGCAAGAGACTGAAGTCAGCACGGGAGGCTGTCGGTTTCTCATTGCGCGAACTGGAGGCGGCTCTGCAGAAACGTGTAAGCGCGCAAGCCATAGGCAAGTACGAACGCAATGAGATGATGCCCAGTTCTGGAGTATTGCTTGCGCTGGCCAAGGCGTTGAACACCAGCCCTGAATTCCTTCTAAGTACGCAAGAAATAGAGCTTGTGGGGATCGATTTCAGGAAAGCGACCTCTGCGGCCAGTAAGGAAGAGCGTGCCGTAGAGGCTATGGTGCTTGATCAGGTGGAACGCTACCTCACCATCGAAGATCTGTTACCAGGTCAGGAACGACATTGGGTGTGCCCGCGGAGTGACCACCTATTCATCCGAAATATCGAGGATGCGGAGCAGGCTGCGGATCACCTAAGAAAAATCTGGAAATTGGGAATTGATCCTATTCCGCTAATGGCTGAGCTAATGGAAGAAAGAGGCATAAAGGTCATCGCTCTCGATTTGCCAGAAACTGTGTCCGGTTCAAAGGCTTTTGTTAAGCGCGTGAGAAATTCTGACGTCCCGGTAGTAGTGGTCAATCAAAATCACAACGGAGAACGGCAACGGTTTACGTTGGCCCATGAGTTGGCGCATTTAGTATTGCGGTTCGCCGAAAACGTCGAAGAAGCTAAACAAGAAAAAGCAGCGGATCGATTTGCCGGGGCATTTCTTATGGCAAAGGAAATGCTGCAATCGCTCTTTGGCAATAAGCGAAAGGCAGTATCGCTCGGTGAATTAATCGAACTCAAGGGGC
>JANMNK010000320.1:0-3678 GCA_031373875.1 Pirellulaceae bacterium
GAGCGCCGCCATGATCACAATCAGTAACTTACACCTGATGCTGCGCCGGCTAGCGCCAGTCGAACGCCCTCGATTCAACTACGCCATCGCAGCTTGAAATCCCATGGAAAATAAACCTACAGTTTTCGGATAGCCTCTAACTCAACCGCATTACGTTCCAGATGTCCGTCGGTTATTGACTTGCCGAGATAGCAGATTTTCGTTGCAACAACGACTGAGAGAATGATCGCGATCGGCAGGAGAACGAACAGAAAGGTTCGTAGCAAATATCGCTTCATTCCATCGCGCGCCTTGTACTAAGTCATGATCGCAGACCCGTTGGCAAACCGCTTGTTATTGTTTTCCGGTAGAACCACTGGTTTCAAAGCGTGCGATAGCGATCGGAAACGACTTTCAGACATTTTCATGCAAATGATCGTTTTACTTTTTGTGATCTTTATCCGGATCGTTTGGCAACGGTTCGGGAGGGTCAAGCTGCACTTTGTCGTAGATCTCTGACAACGGCACTTCGCATTGAACCGAATCCAGCCGTAAACTGGAGTCCAAATTCGAACAGGATCGCAACATCCATTCGTTGTTTGCGCCTCGAGAAAAACAGTCGGCGGCGATTCGCTCTTGGGCGATCAACACTATTTGCTGCACCGAAGCTATCGATCGATAATGTTCGAATTTTTTGCCGCGATCGTAAGCTTCGGTGGACTCGGATAAAACTTCGATAATGACGACGGGATTAAGCAAGACATCGCCGTGATCATCCAGGAATTTAGGTTCGCCGCAAACAACCGTAATATCGGGATACGTGAAGAGCCCTGTGGATTCAATTTTCAGCTTGAGGTCACTCGGGTAAACCAAGCACGGGTGTTTTCGAAGCTGGTCACGCAAGACAGAACCCGTATTTAGTACTATCAAATTGTGTCGTGCTGATGCACCTGCCATAGCAAAAGTCTCTCCACGAAAATACTCACTCTTGTATTCCGCCATCCGTTCGCGGACCAAGTATTCTTCGGCTGTTATCAGTATCTTTTCGGCAGTGGCCACTATCGGCTCCTGTTTCAAAAAGTGTTCCGGCACGTTTCGTTAAGATTGAGTTTCCCGTCGCTACGACTCGTTACTAGTATAGCACGCTTTTCGATTTGGTTTCAAATGTGTTTCATCGGCATTTGGCGTAACGATAAATTACAAGTGAAGGTACGGACGCTCTGCTATTTTCCTAAACGTTCCCTTCGCAGCTCGCGCCGCGGAGATAATTTTTCTTTGGACGAGAAAGTCGCGTAGCTCAGAACCTCCGGGCAAGTACGTTCTGCGACTTAGTACCATCGCGAATGTTGGATTCCCTGCGTGATTGCTTTTGTTCTGTGTTTACTTGGGAAAAACGACTGACCTTGGCTCGTTTCACGTGGCCTTGGAAAAGGGCCAAATGTCGAGATAATCTTGCTTGTTAAAATTCAGTCCGCACCCCCACCAGGAACGAAGGAACGTACGCAGTGAAATTGGCTATTATTATTCCCGACGGTTGCGCGGACTTGCCCGTCGAACAGCTCGGTGGCAAAACACCTTTGCAATTCGCTAACATTCCCTCGATGAATGCGATTGCACAGCAAGGTATTGTTGGCCGAACCGATAATGTCCCGCGTCATATGCCAGCGGGCAGCGAAGTCGCTAATATGACTTTGTTTGGTTACGACCCAAACGTTTATTTTACCGGTCGCGCTCCCATCGAAGCAGCCGCCCAAAACATCGCACTTGGCAAAGACGACTGGGCAGTTCGGTGTAATTTAGTAACGATCGAAAACCAAACCATGGTGGACTTTACGGCGGATCACATTTCCACACAAGAAGCAACTGTGCTGTTGCAATTGTCTCAAGAGAAACTGGGTTCGCCGCAGATGCAATTTGTCCCGGGCGTGAGCTATCGCAATCTGTTGATTTATCGGCCTGCCACCGGCAGGTCAGCGCCCTTTAGCGAAGAGACTCGTACCCGCGCTCCTCATGACTTGACGGACATGTCCGTCATGGATGACTATCCGCGCGGGCCCGGCAGCGACTTGCTTAGCGAGCTTATGCAGCAAAGCGTCACGTTGTTCGCCGACCACCCGATCAACGAAAAACGTCTCGCTAGCGGCAAGCGACCTGCGACGAATATATGGCTTTGGGGACTTGGTCGTGCCCCGCAATTGCCGTCCTTTGCAGCAAGGTTTAATAAAACGGGCGCGATGATCACGGCTGTCGATCTGCTTCGCGGACTTGCGGCTTTGGTGGGTTGGGATCATATCGAGGTTCCAGGCGCGACGGGCTATCTTGACACGAATTACGCTGGAAAAGGCCAAGCAGCCGTCGAAGCACTCAAGACGCACGATATCGTTTGCGTTCACGTCGAAGCGACTGATGAAGCGAGTCACGAAGGCCGAGTCGACGAGAAAATCCGCGCACTCGAATCGATCGATCGCGACGTGGTTGGTCCTGTGCACGAAGCTCTTAAATCGTACGGCGACTATCGTATCCTCGTGCTGCCCGACCATCCAACGCCGGTAAGTACGAAAAAGCACTCGCATGGATTCGTGCCCTTTGCCGTCTGTGGCTCGGGCATTACCAGCAATCACTCGGCCGGATTTAACGAAGCAGCCGCAGACGCTTCGGCAATTGCGTTTCCTAACGGATGGGAGCTGATGCCAGCTTTTGTCGAGGGAAACTTTCCAGCGTCTTAACGCGGACGGCTATTTAAACTTCCATCCCACAACAATTAGTTTTTTCTAACGTGAACAAAATGCCTTTGATCGTTCAAAAATTTGGTGGTACGAGCGTCGCGGATCCCGAGAAGATATTGGCTGCGGCTCGCAAAGCAATTCGTGCACAACAAGAAGGTAATCAAGTTGTTGTGGTCGTGAGTGCCATGGGGCACAACACCGATATGCTGATTGACTTGGCGCATAAAGTGAACGATACGCCTCCCGCTCGCGAAATGGATATGTTGCTGAGCACAGGGGAACAAGTGAGTGTGGCGCTGATGGCAATGGCTATTTTTTCGCTAGGCTCGCAAGCGATCTCGTTGACAGGAGCGCAGATCGGTATCCATACCGACAGCTCGTTTACCAAAGCACGCATCCGTCGCATCTCAACGCAACGGATCAAGCGTTTGCTAGACGACGGCAATATTGTGATCGCCGCAGGTTTTCAGGGCATCGACGAGCAATTCAATATCACCACGCTGGGCCGCGGCGGCAGCGACACAACGGCGGTCGCTCTGGCAGCGGTTCTCCACGCGGATGCCTGCGAGATTCACACCGACGTGGATGGCGTCTACACGACCGATCCACGAATGCTGCCTGAAGCTCGCCAAATGTCTCAGATCAGCTACGACGAGATGCTAGAGTTGGCAAGCTTAGGTGCCAGCGTCATGCATAATCGATCGATCGAATTCGCAAAGAAGTTTGGTGTTCCCATTCGCGTACGCAGCAGCTTTTCCGATGCCGCAGGGACGATGATCGTAAGTGAATCGGAGTCTCCCACTGCAGGTGTTTGCGGTGCCGCGATGACGCGCGACGAAGCTCGCATCACGGTTCAAGGTGTCCCGGACCGCCCTGGCAGCAGTTACGACATATTCAAGCGACTTGCAGAACGCAAAATCACGGTCGATATGATCGTGCAGAATATCGCGCAAGATGATCGTGCCGACATCTC
>JANMNK010000321.1:0-3871 GCA_031373875.1 Pirellulaceae bacterium
GAGCGCCGCCATGATCACAATCAGTAACTTACACCTGATGCTGCGCCGGCTAGCGCCAGTCGAACGCCCTCGATTCAACTACGCCATCGCAGCTTGAAATCCCATGGAAAATAAACCTACAGTTTTCGGATAGCCTCTAACAGCAGCAGAGGTTTGTGCGGTGCAATGCCTTGTGAGCGATCAACACGCAACTTGCGCAGGATTCCTATCCAGTGATTGAAAGTACTCATTTTCTGTCAGGCTTCGTTCGTCGAATTGGGTGCAAAATAATCACGCTTGGCTGTATTTTTTCATCAACCATTTATTGGATGAATCTAAAGTAACGAGTCTACACTTAAACAAGGTTAGCCTTCGCAGCCAGCTTTGCAGATAACTCTAACTGGCATGGCAATACTTCGTCGAGCCGAGCTTACGGCAATTGGGGTAGTTAAATTGCGGCAATGATCGCAAAGCTGCTATGTAAGAAAGAATCCATTGAAACCAGCTTTTAAACCGTTTACCTTTCGCGAGGGCCGGAACGGGTTCAGTTCGCCTCTTTTGACACCTCCGCGCGCTTCACTAAGGGCAAAATGTATTCGCATCCTTGATGTTTGGTATATTGGATAGATGATCAATGATGGTTTTAGGAGGTGTCGTATGGCGGAATCGATATTGAAGGTGGCGGAGAGGGCGGATTTGTTTTTTATGGGGAAGTCACCGATCCATGAGACGATGCGGCGGCTGGCCAAGATATTTGCTGATATGCAGATTCCGTTTGCGATCACGGGCGATATGGCTGCTAATGAGCATGGGCATAAACAAACAACGTCCGTTGTCGACATCCTTATCCGCCGCGAAGATCTGGCTCGGTTCAAAGAACTTTGGATCGGACTTGGCTGGGTCGATAAATTCGAAGGGTCCAAGAACTTTCGCGATGCAGTAACGAATGTCAATGTCGACACACTGCTAGTCGGCGAATTCCCAGGGGATGGACTGCCCAAACCAGTCGCTTTCCCACCACCTGAAACCGTTGCCGAAGCCAACGAAGATGGCTTGCCGTTTATCTCGCTCAAGTCCCTGATCGAATTGAAATTGGCTAATGCTATGACAGCAGCACATCGATTCAAGGATATGGCCGACGTAATGAATTTGATCCGGGCCAATAAACTTGGCGTCGAGTACAGCGATTCGCTGAATCCGTATGTCGCCGAGAAATTTACAGAAATGTGGAAGGCGGCGCAAGTGGTGGAAGATTATTGAAAATAATCTGTTCTTGGTTCTTGGTTCTTGGTTCTTGGTTCTTGGGGCTTGGGGCAGAACCTGTTGAACGGGTCGATGGTGATGACGGTTTATCTAACTCTTGGGTTTCAGTTTTTGATCGAGAATCTTTGAAAAGGGTTGATTGAAATCCGGTTTCTGAGCTAATCCGTCGTGGTGCATGCGAAAACTCTTGCAAAGGGTGATTATTGGCATCGCTGGGGCGGAATCCGTGATATGTTGGCTTGAACGCTGGAACTGCAATATGCCATTTAGCCATTTACCCGTTTAGCCATTTACTAGTGCAATGTGACGTGGCCGAGGATTGATTCTGAAAAGTTTGACGCAAAAGTACTGATTGTTCGGCAAAACAAGAAATGCGGGATGGTTGCGGATGTCTGCGGATCTTTCAAAACTTCTGACCTCAATCCATCGCGGTGAAAGCGTCGCAGCAGATGAGCTTTTTCCACTCGTCTACGATGAACTGCGAGAAATGGCTCGCGCCAAGTTGGCTCATGAATCCACTGGGCAGACTTTGCAGGCGACTGCACTTGTTCATGAAGCCTACATTCGCCTTGTGGATGTTCCGACAAATCAGGCTCTTCGAAGTCGCCAGTATTTCTTTGCTGCGGCGGCAGAAGCGATGCGACGCATCTTGATCGAGAATGCGCGACGCAAAGCTTCTCTGAAACGCGGAGGTGAATTTGATCGGGTGGAGGTCTCGCTAAATGACCTTCCCGAAGCACAATCGCAAATCAGTTTGCTTGAAATCGATGAAGCATTGACTCGGCTGTCTTCGAAAGATTCGCAAGCGGCTGAACTTGTCAAGCTACGTTACTTTACAGGCCTGCCTTTAACGGAAGCCGCTGAAATGATGGAAATCCCGGAACGATCCGCTCGCCGGCTATGGGCGTACGCTCGTTCGTTTTTGCTAGAAGAACTGTCAGAAAAGCAATAGTGATCCGACGGCAAATGGTTTTGTCGATTTTGTTGGCGCGTTGCGATAACGGAATACGCATGAGTCTTCTGGGAGATGTAATACTCCGCGCGGTCAGATTTGACGTTTTGTGAGCGGCAAGGCGCTAGCCGCCGGTGCTGACCGAATGAACAACCCGCGGCTAGTGCCTTGCGGCTTACTCGACAACCCGTCCCTCACTTCTGACCGCGCTGCCTTTAATAACTTTGTTTAACAATTGCGATCAAAGAAATGCAAGAACGCGAACTCTTCGTGGCCGCCTTGGAGATTGAGAGCCAAGCCTCTCGGAGCGAGTTCCTCGACAAGTCGTGTGCAAACGATCCGGCATTGCGGGGACGGATTCAACGATTACTTGATCGCGTTTCCGACTCGGCTGATTTCCTTGACCAACCGGTTGCAGACTTGTGCTCAGATATCGAGGATAAATGGCTTGCACAGACCAAATCCATTTCGACAATCCTAAATTCACCAACGGGCAGTGCTTACGAAAACGGAAACACGGATTCGCGTGTTGAACGTATTAGGCAATTGTTCACGACGCCCTCTGACACTGCAAAAGGGGTGGTTACACCATCTGGAAGCAACGAGACGGCATTGGTTCCGGGCACGATGTTTGGGCGATATCGCATCGATGGTGTGCTAGGTTCTGGCGGAATGGGACTCGTCTATTTGGCGCGGGACACGCGGATGGAACGGCACGTGGCCTTGAAAATCCCGCGATTCGATTTGGACGGGAAATTGAACTTGATCGAGAGATTTCGCCGGGAAGCGAGAGTGATGGCGGCGGTGCAACATCGTAACCTTTGCCCGATCATCCATGTGGATGAGGAGCAAGGCCGACATTATCTGACAATGGCCTTTATCAACGGTGAACCGCTTTCGCAGGTGATGAAGAGCGGTACTTTCTTGCCGATGCAACAGATCGCAGAATGGATTCGCAAGCTTGCGATGGCGCTCGATGCTGTCCACCGAGCTGGGATCGTACATCGCGACTTGAAACCAGCCAATATCATCATCGACCAAAGCGGGGAACCGATCCTGATGGATTTCGGACTCGCTTGGTTGGTCCATGAAATGGATTCGCGAGTAACCGTGGCCGGAGCCATTATCGGGACGCCTGCTTACATGTCTCCGGAACAAGCTGAAGGCACGCCGGACAAAATCGGCACTGCATCGGATATCTATTGCCTGGGCGTCATTATGTACGAACTACTGGCTGGTTGTCCCATTCGAAGCGGTAATGTGACGCGCGTCTTATACAAGTTGATGAATGAAACGCCGCTTCGGCCCAGTGAAATTCGTAGCGGAGTCGATCCGAAACTGGAAGCCATCTGCTGCAAGGCGATCGCTCGCCAGCCCGAAAATCGTTTTGCCACAGCGGCAGAATTCGCGGACGCGTTTAACGGAACCTACGAGACTAGGTTGGCTCCTGAAACCGCGACGCCGTGCGCGTCGGGAACAAGTACGGCTGACGTTTTAAAAAAGCCGCAATGGACACAACGAAGCAGTAGGCGAGTCGCGTTTGCCGCTGTGTTGCTATTGGGAATCCTCGGACTGGCTGCGGCGTTTGTTTTCAGGCCAACTGTTCCCACACCATTGATTGGTTCGGGGAATCACTTGCCTCTTGCGCCAATGGATAACATTTTAGCGGCGGAAGAC